>DXIH01000022.1 GCA_019112965.1 Candidatus Sphingomonas excrementigallinarum
CGTCCTTGGGCTTTTCCTCGGCCTTGTTGCCCGGATGCGGCTGTCCCGCGCCCGTCTGCTTGGGGGCCTCGGTGGTCTTGGCTTCGGTCGCCTGGGGAGCCGTGCCCTTCTCGTCGCCCGGAAGCACGTAGTCGGCGCCTTCCCAGGGGCTCTGGAAGTCGAAGTTGCGGAAGTCCTGCGCCAGCTGCACCGGCTCATAGACGACGCGCTTTTCCTCTTCCGAGTAGCGCAGCTCGGTATAGCCGGTCAGCGGGAAGTCCTTGCGCAGCGGGTGGCCACGGAAACCGTAATCGGTCAGGATGCGACGCAGGTCGCTATTGCCCGAAAACAGCACGCCGTACAGGTCATAGACCTCACGCTCCAGCCAGCCCGCGACCGGCCACAGCCCCGTCACCGACGGAACCGGCTTGTCCTCGTCGGTCGAGACATGGACATGCAGGCGGTGGTTGCGGGTCAGCGACAACAGGCAATAGACGACCTCGAAACGCTCGTCGCGTTCCGGATAATCGACGCCGGCGATCTCCATGAGCTGCTGATATTCGAGCCCCTTGGTGTCGCGCAGCGCGGTCATCGCCGGGACCAGGTTCGCACGATCGACGATCAGCGCGACCTCACCGACATGCTCGCGCGCATCGACCAGCCAAGGGCCGAGCGCAGCGCGCGCCGCATCGATCACGCCGTCATTCGCGGCGAAACGGGGAGCAGGCGCCCTCACCGTTCGATGCTCCCGGCGCGGCGGATCTTCCGCTGCAACTGCATCACGCCGTACAGCAGCGCTTCGGCGGTCGGCGGGCAACCGGGGACATAGATGTCCACGGGCACGATCCGGTCACAGCCGCGCACCACCGAGTAGCTGTAGTGATAATAGCCGCCGCCATTGGCGCAGCTGCCCATCGAGATGACGTATTTCGGGTTCGACATCTGGTCGTACACGCGACGCAGCGCCGGAGCCATCTTGTTACACAGCGTGCCCGCGACGATCATCACGTCCGACTGGCGCGGCGACGCGCGCGGCGCTGCGCCGAAGCGCTCCATGTCGTATCGCGGCATGTTGACGTGGATCATCTCCACCGCGCAGCACGCCAGACCAAAGGTCATCCACCAGAGCGAGCCGGTGCGCGCCCACTGGAACAGCTCCTCGGTCGAGGTGACGAGGAAGCCCTTGTCGGTCAGCTCGCCGTTCAGCCCGTCGAAAAAGCCCTGATCGGGCTGAATGACGGCCTGGCCATCATGGGCGAGTCCGCCATGGGCCTGCGGCTTGAACTCAACCGGACCGGAGTGAAGATTTACTCCCAATCCAACGCTCCCTTCTTCCACGCATAGACGAGACCCAGCGCGAGCTCGCCGATGAAGATCATCATCGAAAACCAGGCGGTCCAGCCGAGGCTGAAGACACTGACCGCCCAGGGGTACAGAAACGCCGCTTCCAGATCGAAGATGATGAACAGGATGGCGACGAGGTAGAAACGCACGTCGAACTGGCTGCGCGGGTCTTCGAACGCGGGGAAGCCGCACTCATATTCGGACAGCTTCTGCTCGTTGGGCTTGTGGGCACCCGTCAGGCGCGCCACGAGCATGGGCAGAAACACGAAGGCCGTCGACAGAACCAGGGCAACGCCCAGGAACAGGAGGATCGGCAGATATTGCGACAGATCGACCAAGTTTTTCTCTCGCAGATGCGGAACTGGATGCGATGGCTTTAGGCCGATGGGTCGACCGGAGCAAGCCAGCGAAGGCATGAGAATGAATCGCAACTGAACCGTGCCATTCATCCCATTCGACGGAATTTCAGATGGGATTTGATAGGATTAAGCGCAATGGCAGCGAGCCATCGCGCTCAAATTCCTTCAAAAAACCTTAGCGCAGTGCGTTGGCCAGCAGCTTGTGCAGCTTGGAATGCAGGCCTTCGTTCGCGGCCAGATACTCGCCGCGCTCGAGCGACTTGTCCGAGCCGCGGAAGTCGCTGACGAAACCGCCCGCTTCGCGGACCAGCAACATGCCCGCCGCCGCGTCCCAGGGCTTCAGGCCTGACTCCCAGAAGCCGTCATAGCGGCCCGCCGCGACCCAGGCGAGGTCGAGCGCGGCCGAGCCGAAGCGGCGGATACCGGCAACCTGCGGCGCGATCGCACCGAAAATACGGCTCCACTGAACGAAGTCGCCATGACCCAGGAACGGGATGCCGGTGGCGATCAGCGCCTCGGACAGGTCGCGGCGCGACGACACGCGCAGGCGGCCGTCCTGCAACCATGCCCCCCGGCCCTTTTCGGCCCAGAAGCTCTCGTCGGTCAGCGGCTGATAGATCAGGCCGGTCGTGACTTCACGCTTGCCGTTCGCCAGCGGCTCCTCGACCGCGATCGAGATGGCGAAGTGCGGGATGCCGTGCAGAAAGTTCGAGGTGCCGTCGAGCGGGTCAATGATGAAACGCGGCTTGGACGGATCGCCCTTGATCTCGCCGCCCTCCTCCATGAGGAAGTTCCAGTCGGGACGCGCCTTCTTCAGTTCCTCGAAGACGGTTTCCTCGGCGCGCTTGTCGGCCATCGACACGAAGTCGGCAGGGCCCTTGCGGCTGACCTGAAGGTGCTGAACCTCGTTGAAGTCACGGCGGAGACGCGGGGCGGCCTTGCGCGCGGCGCGTTCCATGATGGTGAGAAGCCCGGAGTGCGAGGCCATGATCGTCCTTTCGATCGCGCCGCTGCTTGCCCAGGGCGCTCAAAATTGAAAAGGCCCGCCGCGAACGACGGGCCGGGACGGCGGATGACGGGGTCGCGCTGAAATCGCGCCGGTCATCCGCCGATCGTCATCAGTCCGCGCGGCGGACGTAGGTCTGTTCGTACACGTCGACGACGATGCGCGTTCCGCTCGCGATGTGCGGCGGCACCATCACGCGAACGCCATTGTCGAGGATGGCGGGCTTGTACGAGGAGGAGGCGGTCTGCCCCTTCACCACGGCGTCGGCTTCGACGATGGTGGCTTCAATCTGGTCGGGAAGCTGGACCGAGATCGGCTTCTCCTCGTGCAGTTCCATCACGACGTCCATGCCGTCCTGCAGGAAGGCAGCGGCATCGCCCAGCAGGTCGCGCGGCAGCGTGATCTGCTCATAGGTTTCCTTGTCCATGAAGGTCAGGTCGTCACCCTCGGCGAACAGGAACTGGAAGTCCTTGGTATCCAGGCGGACGCGCTCGACCGTCTCAGCGGAGCGGAAGCGGACGTTGGTCTTGCGGCCGTCGATGAGGTTCTTCATCTCGACCTGCATATACGCACCGCCCTTGCCGGGCTGGGTGTGCTGAATCTTCACGGCGCGCCAGATGCCGCCTTCATACTCGATGATGTTGCCGGGACGAATGTCCACGCCGCTGATCTTCATGGGTCTTCAACCTGCTGGAAAGAGCGAAGGATGCCGGCGCGAGAAACGCGATCCGGCCTCCTGTGTCGGCTGCTTTAGCTCCAAGCGGTCTTTCCGGCAAGCAGCGGATAGGGATCAACTGGCTCGCCCTGATACCAGCCGTCCCCGGCGCGCATCCAGTTGACCGCGAAATGCAGATGCGTGTTGCCCGCCCCCGCATTGCCGGTGTCGCCGACATAGCCGACGACCTGCCCCTGCTTGACCGACTGCCCCTCGGCCAGCCCCGGCGCATAGCCTTTGAGGTGGGCATAATAGAGTATCCAGCGGCGGTCGGGCGAACGGATATATAGGGTGTGACCACCGCGATCGCTGTCGAACAGCTTCTCGACCGTGCCGGACAGCGCGGCGACGACGGGCGTTCCGGCGGGCGCCATCAGGTCGAGCCCCTGATGCTTGCGCTTGCCCCCCTCGCGCGGATCGCCCCAGTCGTGGTGGAGCGCGGAAACCGGGTAATTGGCGATCGGCATTGCCAGCGCCGCCGAACTGCCCGTCGCCGCCTGTCTGGCGGGGGCTGCGACGTCAGGCACCACGACCTCGCCCGGGCCGAAGGACAGCATCGACAAGAAGCCACCGACCACGATCACGATCAGCGCCAGCATCACCCAACCGAAACGCGACAATGGCCCCCTGCCCCCGGCCCGACTCATCGGGTCGCGCCCCTCGCCGCACCCACCATCGGCTGGTGTGACGCATCGGCGCTGGGCCGATCGGCCGCCGGATGCGTGCCCACCGCGACCAGTGCCATCGCCACGCCGCCGACAAGGGCGATTGCCAGTCTCTTCACGCCCGCTCCTTACCCCGTGGATCGCTCACAGGGTAAACGCGAAGCCTCGGCGCTTGTTTCCGATGCGCAACGGCTTGCCGGAAGGAAGCTCAGCCCAGAACCTCGCCAAAGGCCTTGATCGCTGCGGCCTCATCGCCGTTCCACACCGCCCCCGACACCGCCAGGAAATCCGCGCCCGCCTTGACCAGCGGTGCGGCATTGGCGGGGGTGATGCCGCCGATCGCGACGCAGGGCAGCTCGAACAGCGTGGACCACCAGGACAGGACCACCGGCTCAGCCCGATGCTTCGTCTCCTTGGTGGTGGTCGGGTAAAAAGCGCCAAAGGCGACATAGTCCGCGCCATTCTCGCCCGCCTGCATCGCCAGGTGACGGCTGTCGTGACAGGTCACGCCGATCTGTACCGTCGGGCCCAGCACGTCGCGCGCTTCGCGGGCGTCGCCATCGTCCTGGCCCAGATGCACGCCATCCGCGCCCAGACGCTTGGCCAAGCTGATGCTGTCATTGACGATGAAAGCGACCTCGCGGTCGGCGCAGATACGCTGGAGCGGCTCGGCCAGCTTGGCCGCGGCGTGCTGATCCATGTCCTTGACGCGGAACTGGAAGGCCGCAACCGGCCCGGCATCGAGCGCGCACGCCAGCCGGTCGGCAAAGCCGCCGGTCACGTCGAGCGGCGAGATCAGGTAAAGCTGGCAGGGCGGCCGCCGCATGTCGCGCACAAAGGCGTCGGCGAATTGCGGATCGAGGGGGCCCAGGGGATCGTCTTCAAGCGTCATGCCCCTCCCCCTAGCGCCTGACACAGCGTCCGTCACCTCCCCGGCGCGGACGGGGAATGGGCGTCCCGGTTCCCCAACCGGAACGCCCAACCCTAGCAAGAACTTATTCTTCGTTCTTGTAGATCGCGATCAGCTTGTCGAGCATCGCCAGCGCCTCGTCGCGCGGACGCTGGAAGGTGTTGCGACCGATGATCGAGCCGTTGCCGCCGCCGTCGCGGATATCGCGCGCGTCCTGATAGACGGCATCGGCACCCTTGGCAGCGCCACCCGAGAAGACGACGATGCGGCGGCCCGCAAAGCTGGACTGGACGACGTGGCGCACGCGGTCGGCCTGGTTGGACCAGTCGGTGCCCTCATAGACCTTCTTGGCCTCGGCCTGTTCGATATGGTCGCTGGGCAGCTTCACCTTGATGATGTGCGCGCCGAGCAGGGCTGCCATGTGCGCCGCATAGGCACCGACGTCGAGCGCCAGTTCGCCGTCCTTGGTCAGCTTGCCGCCGCGCGGATAGCTCCAGATGACGGTGGCGAGACCCGCCTCGCGCGCCTCGGCCGACAGGATCGCGATCTGGTCCATCGCATCGAAGATGCCGTCCGAGCCCGGATAGATGGTAAAGCCGATCGCCGAGCAGCCCAGCCGCACCGCGTCCTGCACGCTGCCCGTCACCGCCTGCGTGATCGAGGTGCCCCAGCTGTTCGAGCTGTTGATCTTCAGGATGGTCGGAATCTGGCCCGCGAAGGTGTCCGCCCCCGCTTCCAGCATGCCCAGCGGCGCGGCATAGGCCGACAGCCCGGCGTCGATCGCCAGCTGGAAATGGTAATGCGGGTCATAGGCTGGCGGGTTGACCGCGAAGCTGCGCGCCGGGCCATGTTCGAAACCCTGGTCGACCGGCAGGATGATGACCTTGCCGGTGCCGCCCAGCTTGCCCTGCATCAGGATGCGGGCGAGATTGGCCTTCACCGCGGCGGGCGTGCCTTCGTACTTGTCGAGAATGGCCTTCACGGTCGGGGTCATCGTGTCTCTCCAGATTGGTGTCGGGCTATAAAGGTGTCAGAGCATCAGCCAGCGGCGCAGCGCCTGGTCGACCTGCTCCATCCGGGTGGGCGAAGCATGGCCGATGACTTTGACGATATGATTGCGCGGGATGGACAGGATCTTGTCCACCTGCACCTCGCACTCGACGGTCAGGCCGGTATGCTCGCGCGGGGAAAAGGCGACGCGGAACAGCGCCTCGCCGCCGACGACCGAGGTCATCGGGCAGACGGTGATGGTGTTGTGCGTCTCGTTATAGAGATCGGACTGAACAACCAGGAACGGGCGATGGTCACCCCCCTCGCCGCCATCACGGCCGATCGTCGCCAGCACGATGGCGGCATGCGAAATCTTCACGCTTCGGGATCCTTGGCCAGCGCGTTCCAGAAAGCGAAATCCTCAGCCGTGTCGCGCTTCGACGCACGGGTCGACTGGCGGCGGGCTTCGCGACGATAGGCCTCGTCGTGCAGGTCGACATAGCGGCGCACGGCTTCGCGGGCGATATCGCTCTTGCTGCGCCCCTGGGTGCGCGCGACGGCCGCCAGCCGCTCTTCCAATTCGGTATCGAGGCGGACGCCGAGCATTGCCACTTCCTTTGTTTAACGCGTTTAACCTAGCAAGTCGGACAACTGGGATCAAGCGGTCTTGCACGGCAGAGCCGGGTGGATCATCCTGATCTGGGGCAATTGGGGGGAGTGGGCATGTCTTGGCTTCGATGGATCGCGGCGGCGGCGCTGGCCGTGGCGTCCACGGGTTCATCGGCGCTGGTGCGATCGGACCCCAAGGTGGGGCAGATGGCCCCCGATTTCGACCTGACGCTGATCGACGGCACCCATGTCCGGCTGGCGGACCTGCGCGGACAGGTGGTCGTGCTGAACTTCTGGGCGACATGGTGCGGGCCGTGCCGGGCGGAACTGCCGCTGCTCGACAAATATTATCGCATCCAGGGGCCACACGGACTGAAGGTCTTTGCGATCGCCACCGAGGATTCGGTGCCGGTCTACAAGCTGAAGCCCTTGTTCGCGACGCTGGCCATGCCGTCAGCCAAGCGGATCAAGGGGCCGTACAACACGCTGGGCGCCGTACCGACCAACTATATCATCGATCGCGGCGGACGTGTGCGATACGCACAGGCGGCAGCATTCGATTTGGACGACCTCAACCGACTGCTCGTGCCGCTGCTGAAGGAAACCCCGCCGCCCGAGGCGACGGGGTCATAGGCCTTTTTCCTCCCCTGCAAGGGGAGGTGGCGGGCCGAAGTCCTGACGGAAGGGCGTCACGGCTTGTGGGCTCGCCCCTCCACCATGCTTCGCATGGCCCCCCTCCCCATCGAAGATGGGGAGGATTGAAGGTCACGCCATCAGCGCGGCGACGCCGGGGAGGTCCTGGCCTTCCATCCATTCCAGGAAAGCGCCGCCCGCCGTCGAGACGAAGGTGAACTGCGTCCCCACGCCCGCTTGGTTCAGCGCGGCGACGGTATCACCGCCGCCCGCGACCGAGACGAGGCTGCCGTCCTGGGTCAGTGCCGCCGCCGTCTTGGCGAGTGCGACGGTCGCCATGTCGAAGGGCGGCGTCTCGAACGCGCCAAGCGGGCCGTTCCAGACGAGGGTACGGCAGTTCTTGAGCACGTCGCCCAGCGCCTCGACGGCATTGGGGCCGAGGTCGAGGATCATCTCGTCGGCGGCGACTTCGTGGACATTGACGGTGCGCGTCTCGGGGTTCGGCTTGAACTCCTTGGCGACGACGACGTCATAAGGCAGGTGCACGGTGCAGCCCGCCTTGTCGGCGGCGTCGAGGATTTCCTCCGCCGTGCCGGTCAGGTCATGCTCGCACAGCGACTTGCCCACATCGACCCCGCGCGCGGCGAGGAAGGTGTTGGCCATGCCGCCGCCGATGATGAGGTGATCGACCTTGCCGACCAGATGCTTGAGCACGGCGAGCTTGGTCGAGACCTTGGCCCCACCGACCACCGCCGCAACCGGATGCTCGGGCTTGCCGAGTGCCTTTTCCAGCGCGTCGAGTTCGGCCTCCATCGCGCGACCCGCGAACGCCGGAAGCTGGCGCGCCAGCCCCTCGGTCGAGACGTGCGCGCGGTGCGCGGCGGAGAAGGCGTCGTTGACGTACAGGTCGCCCAGCTTGGCGATCTGCGCGGCCAGCTCGGCGTCGTTCTTTTCCTCACCCGCATGGAAGCGGGTGTTTTCCAGGATCGCAATATCGCCGGGGTTCAGCGTCGCGACGGCGGCCTCGGCCGCCTCGCCTGCGACGTCATCAATGAAACGCACCGGGCGGCCCAGCACGTCGCTGTACGGCTGGGTCAGCATCGCCAGCGAATAGTCGGGTTTACGCTGCCCCTTGGGGCGGCCGAAATGGGCCAGGATCAGGACGATCGCGCCCTTGTCGGCCAGTTCCGTCACGGTCGCGATCGTCGCGCGCAGGCGGGTGTCGTCGGTGACGCGGCCATCGGCCATCGGCACGTTTAGATCCTCGCGGACCAGCACGCGCCTGCCGGACACGTCACCCATATCATCGAGCGTCTTGAAGGCCTTGGTCATGATTCCTCGATCCTGATGTTATCGCCGACACGAATCGTGCCGCCCTCGACCACGCGCGTGCATACGCCGCCGCGCCAGTTGGGGGTTAGGGCCGCGCGCAATCCGTCGGCGATCGCGTCCATGCGGTGGCACGGATCGCATTCCATGGTGACTTGCAGAAGGACAGGCCCGATACGGAGCCGGGTGCCCGGAATTTGAGGAAGGTCGAAATCCTCGACCAGCAGGTTCGCGCGGCGCTCCTGCCAGGGGATGTCGCGGTCGATCTCGGCAAGCGCGGAGTCCCAGTCGGCGCGCTCGATCAGCGTCACCTGACGCCGCCCGCGACCGCCGGGCTTCACCCGCCCGCGCACATCGCCTTCGATACCGCCCTCCAGGGTGACGATGGCGGTGTCGACCACCTCCATCGGTCCCTTCGGCACGGCATGGCGGGCGATGCCGGCCAGACGCCCGGTCATCGCCCGCCCGTCCGTCATCAGAGGAACTTCGCCATCGCGGTCGCGGTATCGACCATGCGGTTCGAGAAGCCCCATTCATTGTCGTACCAGGACACGACACGCACCAGCTTGCCGTCGATCACCGCCGTCTCCAGGCTGTCGACGGTCGAGGACTGCGGCGAGTGCATCAGGTCGATCGAAACCAGCGGCTCGTCGGTATAGACCAGCACGCCCTTCAGCGCCTCGCTCTCCGAGGCGGCCTTCAGGATCGCATTGACCTCTTCCTTCGTGGTGTCGCGCGCGGGCGTGAAGGTCAGGTCGACCAGGCTGACGTCCGGGGTCGGCACGCGGATGGCCGAACCGTCCAGCTTGCCCTTCAGCTCGGGCAGAACCTCGCCCACCGCGCGGGCAGCACCCGTGGTCGTCGGGATCATCGACATGGCGGCGGCGCGGGCGCGGCGCAGGTCGGGGTGGATCTGGTCGAGGATCTTCTGGTCGTTGGTATAGGCGTGGACCGTGGTCATCAGGCCGCGCTCGATCCCGATCGCATCGTTCAGCACCTTGGCGACCGGCGCCAGGCAGTTGGTGGTGCACGAGGCGTTCGACACGATGGTGTGATCGGCGGTCAGCTTGTCATGGTTGACGCCGTACACGACGGTCAGGTCGACATTCTTGCCCGGCGCCGAGATCAGCACCTTCTTGGCGCCCGCCGCGATGTGCTTTTCGCACGACGCCTTGTCGGTGAAGAAGCCGGTGCATTCCAGGACCAGGTCGACGCCCAGTTCCTTGTGCGGCAGGTTGGCGGGATCACGCTCGGCGGTGACGCGGATGCGCTTGCCGTCGATCACGATGTCGTTGCCCTCGGCCGAGACTTCACCCGGATAGCGGCCGTGGATGCTGTCGCGGCTGAACAGCCAGGCGTTGGACTTGGCGTCGGCGAGATCGTTGATCGCGACCAGTTCCAGCGCGCCTTCGCCACGCTCGAGGATCGCGCGCGCCACCAGGCGGCCGATGCGGCCGAAACCGTTGATTGCAACCTTGACCGTCATGCCAGCAAGCTCCTGTCTCTTACGGGCCGTGCCTTGGACGGCACCGCCCCCGGTTGGATGGATCGTCGAGTGATTCCATCGTTCGCGCCACGCCTTTCGGAGGCGACGGGTTCGCTGTCAACCGCCGCGACGCGGCGAACCGTCCAATTCCGGGTTGCCGCGTGAAACCAGCCTGCTAAGCCCGTTTCATGCCCGAACCCATTGCCGACGACGTCCTTTCCTCCGTCGAACGGATCGACCACGCGATCGCCCGCATCGAACGGGCGATCCGAACCCGCGCCGCCAAGGAAGACGCGCTTGCCCGCCGCCACGCCGCGTTGAAGGCGCGCATGGCCGAGGCGGTGAGCGCGCTCGACGACGTCATCAGCCGGGGGAGCGCCGCCTGATGGCCGAAGTCACGATCCTGGTCGGCGACCGCCCGCACACCGTCTATTGCCAGGACGGCGGCGAGGACCGCGTGCGGATGCTGGGCCAGATGCTCGACCAGCGCTGGTCGGCGGCCCTGCGCGCCTCGGGCGGCCATAATGGCGAGCGGGCGTTGCTGTTCGTATCGCTGATGCTGGCCGACGCGCTGGAAGAGGCGGAGCGGCGCCCTCCGGCGGGTGCGGCGGTCAGTGAGGCGGCGCTCGCCCGCATCGCCGAACGGCTGGAGGGGCTGGCCGATGCGCTCGACGAAGAAGGCCGGTCGGAGGATGGGCGCCCTTGAGTAACGCAGAGTCCTCGCCTACATGGGTCGGCGGCGGGCTCTGCCCGGTACGAGCCACGATAATCCCTGAGGCTATTCTTCATCCAAGGGGGCTGTCCCTGCCCGGACCCTGGTCCGACGTACATGGTCCCCACCTGACGTATTGGGCGTCGGTGGATATTACGGCAAACGGCCATGGCGGTCCCGCCACCCGCCTTCTCCTGACATGATCGACAAGCGCGCCCTGCGCGCCCGGATGCGGGCGGTGCGCGATGCGCATGGCCCCGGCCTGCTGCCGGTGGCGCGGCCCTTTCTGGATCGCCTGCTCCCCCACCAGGTCGTTGCCGCCTATCGACCGCTCGGCGCGGAGGCGGACCCGGCCTTGTGGGTCGAGGCGGCGCTGCACGCCGGGGCGACGATCGCCCTGCCCCATGTCACCGACCGCGCCAGCCCGATCCGGTTCCTGACATGGGCGGACGGCGAAGACCTAAGCGTCGGGGCCTTCGGCCTGAACCAGCCCGCCGCCGATGCTCCCGAATGCCGCCCCGACATCATTCTGACGCCCCTGGTGGGCTTCGACCGGCGCGGAAATCGGCTGGGACAGGGCGCAGGGCATTATGACCGCGCCTTCGCGGCCAACCCCGACGCCTGGCGCGTCGGCATCGCCTGGGGCGTTCAGGAGGTTGAGGAACTGGTGCCCGACAGCTGGGACGTGCCGCTGCACGCCATCGCCACCGAATCGGAATGGATCGTCCCATGACCCCCAGTTGGCGCAAACCCGCCGGAATGCTGCTGATCGTCGCGATCATCATCGCCTGGGCGGCGCTGATCGCCAGCTTGTCGGGCATGGTCGGCCAATGGCATTGGGTGTTGCAGCTGGTTTTCTATGTCGTGGCGGGGATCGTGTGGATCACGCCGATGAAGCCCCTGCTGCGCTGGATGGAGGGGGGACGCTAAGGCGGGGGTCTGGACCGCGCTCAGACTGAGCGGGTTTTGCGATAGGCCTGAGCCTTTTGAGGTTTCCGCACACCACAACGGCCGTTCGCACTGAGCGAAGTCGAAGTGCACGCCCCACGCTTGCCCATGTACGGCTGGCGGCCCCAGCGCGCGTTTAGCATGGCCTTCGACTGCGCTCAGGCTGAACGGGGGTGGGGATGTTGGAAGCACGGCTTCCAGAAACAGAGCAGCGCATATACCGAGGCTAGCTCACACCCAGCCCAATCATGTCCGCTGAAAACAAAAGCGCCATCCCGAAGGATGGCGCGAGTGACGGGGCTCGAACCCGCGACCTCCGGCGTGACAGGCCGGCGCTCTAACCAACTGAGCTACACCCGCTTGAAAGCCATGCGATGCCAACCATAATCGGCATCGGCCCCAATGGGGATTTCGATATTTTCAGCCATTCCCACAAGGAGAGTGGCGCGAGTGACGGGGCTCGAACCCGCGACCTCCGGCGTGACAGGCCGGCGCTCTAACCAACTGAGCTACACCCGCTGAAAGCGTCGAGGCGCGCCAACTAGGCGAGCCTCCCGAGCCTGTCAACGCATCATTTCATTTTTCTTGCGGAACGTCCTGCGGATCGGTTTCACGGTCGAGATGGGTGAGCGTTCCATGCTCGAACAGGAAGCCTGCAATATCGGGCTTTCCGGCGGCCTTCAGAACGGTTTGCAGGATGATGAGCAGCGGCACCGCGAGCAAAGCCCCCAGCGTGCCCCAGACCCATCCCCAGAAGCTCAGCGAGACCAGGATCAGCACCGGGCTGATGGTCAGGCGGTGGCCGACGATCAGGGGCGTGATGAGGTTCGCCTCGATCAGGTGCATGCCGTACATGATCGCAGGGGGGGCCAGCGCGACCCAGATGTCGCTGAAGGTCATCAGCCCCCCCACCGCCAGCAACAGCGCGCCGATCACCGGCCCGAAATAGGGGATGTAGTTCAGCAGCGCGACGATACCGCCCCACATCAGCGGATAGGGCATGCCGAACAGCGACAATGCGCCGGCCACCGCCCCGCCCAGCGTCAGGTTGATGATGGTGATGGTGCCCAGATAGGCCGAAACGTCGTCCACGACCTCCTGGATCACCCGTGCGGTCGCCATCGCGCCGTCGAAGCTGGTGCGCCCACGAATCGTCTCCTTGCGCATCCGGGTCCAACCCGACAGCACGAAGAAGACGACGAGGACCCCGAACAGGAACTGGACGATCAGCCCCGGCGCCGAGGTCGCCGCCAGCTCGAGGATCGAGCTGGGGGGCGAGACAGCGGCGGTCTGCGGCTGGCGGATCGGGGTCGAGGCGACCTGGCGCAGCGCCTTGTTCACATAGCGCTCGAGGCTGGAGTAAAGATCGAGCAGCGGTGCCAGATTGTCCTGGATACGCCCGATCCGGCTGGGCAGCAGGCGGAAGAAGTCGGTCGCGGGCACGATGATCGCGGCCAGCGCGATATTGGCGACGATCAGGAATAACAGAACGCACATCAGCGCCGCCAGCGCCGACGGCACGCGCCGCCGCTCCAGCCATTCCAATATCGGGACCAGCGCGATCGCGATGACCAGCGCGGTGGTCAGCGGCAAGAAGAATTCGGCTCCCTCATGCAGCGCGAAGGGCAAGGCCAGGATGAAGCCCGCCCCCGCCGTCAGGGTTAGCCCGGCCAGCAGCCGGTCGCGGCGCATGGCGATCCGCACCGCATCGCGCGGCCCCACCCCTACCGGCGTTCCCAGGACCGAATCACCGGCCGGATAGGCCTTGTCGATCAGCTCGTCTTGCGCGTCACTCATGACAGTCACGTTAGCGGCTTTCCGAACGCAGGAAAGCCGCTAACGCCGCCATTTCATGACGTTTTGGTAATGTAGCAGGATGCCGTCGCCTTACCAGGCGCGGGGAATGCCGCCGGTGCGCTCGGCCACCGCATTTTCGATCGACTGGAGCTGGGTCCGGCTGAGCACCCCCGCCTCCATCAGGTGGCGCATCAGCTCCTCGGTCAGGGCCGCCAGGAAGTGTAGCTCGGCGCGCTCCGAGACGCCGTCTTCGTTCAAACCGTCCATCGCCTTCTCCCAGATCGTTGCCGACTGTGTAGCGAGCCCCCCAACAGCGTCAAAGCCCTTTCAGGCCGACCGACATGACCCGAAGGCCAAGCCATTATTGACGTTTACGTCAACGTACAGCATCACGCCGATCATGGACCGCGATACCCCTCCCCGTTTCACGCCCGAGCAACTGGCCCAGGGCCTGGTCGCGCTACTGGATGTCGAGGAGATCGACACCGACCTGTATCGCGGCGCGCGACGCCCCGGCGGCGAAGGGCGCGTCTTTGGCGGGCAGGTGATCGCTCAGGCGCTGCAGGCCGCCCAGCGGTCGACCGAGGCGCCGAAGACGGCCCATTCGCTCCACGCCTATTTCATGCGTCCCGGCGACGAGCGCTTCCCCATCACCTACCGGGTCGAACGCGATTTCGAGGGGCGCAGCTTTGCCACCCGCCGCGTGATCGCGATGCAGAAGGGCAAGCCGATCCTCAACCTGGCGTGTTCGTTCCAGACGCCCGAGGATGGGATGCACCATCAGGACGCGATGCCCGATGTCCCGGCGCCGGACACCCTGCCCTCCGAACGCGAACTGCTGGACAGTCTCGGCGAGCGGGTCCCCGCCCCCATCCGCGCCTTTCTGGAGCGCCCGCGCCCGATCGAGCTCCGCACCGTCGATCCGCGCCAGTTGCTCGCGCCCGAACCGCGCGAGCCGGTCCAGGCGATCTGGTTCCGGCTGGTCGCGCCGGTTGGCGATGACCCCGCGCTCCATCGCGCCATCCTGGCCTATGCCAGCGATTTCGCGCTGCTCGGCACCTCGACGCTGCCGCACGGGATCAACTGGCTGATCCATGACATGCAGACCGCCAGCCTCGACCATGCGCTGTGGCTGCACGAGCCGTTTCGCGCCGACGAATGGCTGCTCTACACGACCGACAGCCCCTGGGCGGGCCATGCGCGCGGGTTCAACCGGGGGCGCATCTTTGCCGCCGACGGCCGACTGGTCGCCAGCGTCGCGCAGGAGGGGCTGATCCGGCTCCGCAAACCCGCGACGCAAGCCTGACGCGTCCGTCATACGGCCCGATCGGACATACCGGCTTTAGGACGACCCTGGGGAAATCGCCGACTTCCGTGGCAAAAGCGGTGAAATGACGGTGACGGACAAGACTTTCGCTTCTAAATACCGTGGATCGTCCGTGCTGCGGCCGATGATGACGGAGGGGATGAAAAGGCATGGCGGCGACGTCCGTCGGTGAAGGGCGGAATACCGACCGCTATCTGCAAAAGCGTGACGCCATCCTGGCGGCGGCGGCACAGGTCATCAACGAGCAATCGGCCAAGGGCATGACCTTTGCCGAAGTCGCGCGTCGGGTCGGGCTGAACACGACCAGCGTCACCTATTATTTCCGCCGCAAGGAAGAGCTGGCGGCGGCGGCGTTCGAGCATACGCTGGAACGATTGCTGGAGATGCTGGCCGAGGCCGCCGGCGAAGCGACGCCGCAGGCCCGCGTCGCGCGCTATCTGTCGATCAACATGGAGCGACTGGCCCGGATCGAACGCGGCGAGGAAATGCCCTTCGCCGTGCTGTCGGACCTGCGCGCCATGGAGGAGCCGCTGCGCGGCCAGTTGATGGCCGGGTGGCAGAAGGTATTCCGCGCCACCCGCAGCCTGTGGGGCCCCGCTCCCAGCCGTGCGCATACCGACCTGTACGGCGCACGCGCCCATGTCCTGCTGGAGAATACGTTCTGGCTGCCGATGTGGCTCGACCGCTACGAACCGGACCAATATCGCCGGGTCGAGGAACGGCTGCTCGACGTCCTGACCCATGGCATCGCCGCCCCCGGATCGACCTGGCGCCCCACCATGCTTGACATGGACGCTCCGGGTGCGCGCGACGGCGAGCCCGGACGCGAGGCGTTCCTGCTGGCCGCGACGCGGCTCATCAACCAGCTCGGCTATCGCGGCGCCAGCGTGCAGCGGATCGCCTCCGAGCTGAACGTGACCAAGGGCAGCTTCTATCACCATCTCGACGCCAAGGACGATCTGGTCGCCGCCTGTTATCGCCGCAGCTTCGACACGATCACCGCCGCGCAGCAACTGGCCGATGCCGCCGGGGGCAGCCACTGGCACCGGCTGTCGAGCGCGATCGCGACGCTGCTCGACATCCAGTTCGCCGAGCGCGGCCCCCTGCTGCGCACCAGCGCGCTGTCCAGCCTGTCGGGCGAAGTGCGCGCGCAGATGGTCGATCGATCGAACCGGATCGCGCGGCGCTATGCGGGCACGATCATGGACGGGGTCGGCGAAGGTTCGATCCGCGCCGTCGACGCGCTGATCGCAGCCCAGGCGCTGATGGCGATCCAGAATGCCGCCTTTGACATGCGCAAATGGGCCGGAACGATGGAGCGCCCCCGCGCCATCGCGCTCTACGCTTCCACGATCCTCTATGGCATGTTCGATGACCGCTTTCTGAACTGAACCGCACAATTTGCGACAAAAGCGCGGGCAGCCCGACATGATCGGGCGACAGCCGAGGCGCAGAAGGGGCATCGTTCGGCAGGGACTTCACCTTGCCGCCAAGAGGATGCCCCAATCATGCGAAAGACCATGTTCGGCCTTTCCCCCGCCCTCCTGCTGAGTGCGACGCTCCTGTCCGCAACCGCCGTTCAGGCCCAGACCGACGCCCCGCCCCCGCCCGGCGGCGGAATGCATGGGGGCATGCGCGGCGGCCTGATGGGCGTGCAGCCCGATGCGAATGGCACCATCACCCGCGCCGCCGCGATCGCTGCGGCTGACCAGCGCTTTGCCGCGATGGACGCCAATCACGACGGCACCGTCACCCCCGACGAGATGCGTGCCTACCGCGAGCAGCGCCGTGCCGAATACGCCGCGCGCCGCCCCGGTAGCGACCGCGCAGGCGGAGACCGGCCCGCTCGCCCGGCGCCGCAGCCCATGACCGCCGACGCCTTCCGCGCCCGCGCCACCGCCATGTTCGATCGGCTCGACACCAATCATGACGGCAAGATCGACGCGACCGAACGCGCCGCCGCGCCGCGCTGGGGTGGTCGTCATCGCGGCGGGATGGCCCCCGGCCAGGCTCCGTCGCAGTCCGACGCCAACTGAGCCGGTGACGAAAGGGGCGGGCTGCTCTCCCGCTGTCCGTCCCTTTTGCGGCCTGCGTCCGTCATGCTAGATCCAGAACCCATGTCCGAAACGCCGCATTTGCTGCTCGTCGATGACGAGCGTTCGATCCGCGAGCCGCTGGCCGTCTATCTGACCAAGCAGGGCTTTCGCGTGACGCAGGCGGGCGATGCCGCCTCGGCACGCACGCGGCTGGCCGCCTATGCGATCGACCTCGTCATCCTCGACATCATGATGCCCGGCGAGGATGGCCTCAGCTTGTGCCGCCATGTCGCGGCGACCAGCGAGGTGCCGGTCATCCTACTAACCGCGCGCGCCGAGGAAACCGACCGGATCGTCGGGCTGGAGATGGGTGCCGACGATTATGTCGTGAAGCCCTTTTCCCCACGCGAGCTGGCGACCCGCGTCAAGGTCGTCCTGCGCCGGACCCAGGCGGGCGGCGCGCGGCACCATGCGCCCGACAGCGGCTCCTATGCCTTTGCGGGCTGGGTGCTGAAATCGGGCGAGCGCTCGCTGGTCGACCGCGAGGGCGTGTCGGTGATGCTCTCGACCGGCGAGTACAATCTGCTCCTCGCGCTGGTCAGCCGTCCGCGCCAGGTGCTGACCCGCGACCAGCTGCTCGACCTGACCCAGGGGCGCGAGGCCGCCGCCTTCGACCGGGCGATCGACAATCAGGTCAGCCGCCTGCGCCGCAAGATCGAGGCGGACCCGAAATCGCCCGAGATCATCAAGACCGTCTGGGGCGGCGGCTATACGCTGGCCGCCGAAGTCACCCGCCTGTGAAGGCCGGTTTGTGAGCTTGCGTTTGTGGCCGCGTCGGTTGGCGGCGCAGATGGCGCTGCTGCTCGCCATCGCGCTGTTCGTGGCGCAGGCGATCAGCTTTACCCTGCTGCTGCGCGAGCGACGCAGCCTGCTCCTCGAACAGACCTCCGGCCCGGCGATCGCGCGTCTGAACGATGCGATCGACCGCGCCGCGACCGGCAAGCCGATCTCGCCCGATCGCGGGCGGGTGCGCGCCGTGCTGAACAACCCGATCCGCCGCAATCTGCCCCGCGTACCGGAAGTCGAAACGCTGATCCGCGAAGGTCTTGCCGAGGCGGGGCATCCCGTCGAACAGGTCGTCACCGGCGTGCGCCCGTTCCGACCGGAGGATTTCGACTGGCCCCGCCGCCGCTTCGACAAGCGGCGCCCCCCCGCCGAGGAGTTGCTGATCGCCGTGCAGCGAAAAGGTGGCGGCTGGCTGGTTACACGATCCTTCTGGCCCAGCGACGGGTTGTTCCTGGTCTGGCGGCTGATTACGCAGACGCTGATCCTCTACGGCATCATCCTGCTGCCGGTGCTGTGGATCGGACGCCGAATCTCGCGCCCCTTGCGCGACCTGACCCGCGCGGCCGAGCGGTTCGACCCGCGCGAACGCGGCGAGCCGATCCCCGAACAGGGGCCGCTCGACGTGTCCGGCCTGATCGCCGCGTTCAACGCCCTGCGCCTGCGCATCGGGGCGATGCTGGACGAGAAGGACCGGATGCTGGGCGCGATCGGGCATGACCTGCGCACGCCGCTCGCCGCGCTACGGGTGCGGATCGAATCGGTCGAGGACGAGCAGGACCGGCTGCGCATGGCCGACACCATCGCCGAGATGAACAAGACGCTGGAGGACATCCTTTCGCTCGCGCGGATGGGGCGCCCCAGCGAGGCGGCGACCGATGTCGACCTGAACGCGCTGGTCGATGCGGTCGTCGCCGACTTTCACGATCTGGGCCAGGATGTCAGCTTCGAGGAAGGCGGGCGACTGCGGCTGAAGCTGCGCCCTTCGCTGATGCGGCGCGCGGTGCGCAACCTGATCGAGAATGCGGTCAAATATGGTCAGACCGCCGATGTCCGCATCGATGCGCAGGCCGAGCATGTCGCGATCATCGTCGCCGACCAGGGCCCCGGCATCGCCGAGGATCAGCTGGAGACGGTGTTCGATCCCTTCACCCGCCTCGAAACCTCGCGCAATCGCGAAACCGGCGGGGTCGGCCTGGGCCTGGCGCTCGCCCGCTCGATCGTGCGCGAAGCGGGCGGCGACATCCGCCTCGCCAACCGGCCCGGTGGCGGGCTGGCCGCGACGATCACCCTGCCACGCTAATCCTCACCGATACGGGGAGGTGGCAGGGCGAAGCCCTGACGGAGGGGGGGCTTCCGCTAAGGATGTCCTCAGTGGCACGCCCCCTCCACCACCGCTGCGCGGCGGTCCCCCTCCCCGTACCGGGGAGGATCACGCGTCCCTTGCCACCCGCATCATCGCGATTGCCGCCAACCCCATCACCCCGGCGGCGATCGCCATCGCCCAGACGAGGTTGTCGGGAAAGAAATGCCCGACCACCGCGCCCATGATCGACGACACGATCAACTGTGGCAGGACGATAAAGATATTGAACAACCCCATGTAAATCCCGAGCTTTTCTGCCGGAAGTGCGGCCGACAAAATGGCATAGGGCATGGTCAGGATCGACGCCCAGGCGATGCCGACCAGCACCATCGACGCCATCAGCCACCACGCGTCGCGGATGACCAGAAACGACGCAAACCCCGTCGCGCCGCACAGCAGCCCCAGGATATGCGTGTTCCGCCGCCCGATCGCGCGCGCCAGCGGCGGCAGGGCAAAGGCCCAGAGCGTCGCCACCCCGCTATAGACTGCAAACAGCACGCCGACCCAGTTCGCACCCGCATTGAACGCCGCACTGTTGGCGTCGCTGGTGTGGAAGACGCGCTCGGCGACGATCGGCGTGGTGTAGATCCACATGATGAACAGCGCCGACCAGGTGAAGAACTGCACCAGCGCCAGCCGCTTCATGGTGGAGGGCATGGCCGACAGGTCGGCCAGGATCTGGCTGAGGGCATTCCGCCCCTTGCCTGCCCGCACCAGCATCGCGCTGACGATCTGGGCCAGGCCGAAGGCGCTGAGGCCGCCACCGAGCAGATAGACCGGCTTGTCGAGGGTGAACCATTTGACCGCCGCGATCACCACGAGGCCCGCGACGATCCACAAAGGCGCCGTGCGAATCGTGCCGCTGGGCTTGGCATCGCTGTGCACCGCTTGGCCTTCGTCGCTATCGGCGAAACGCGCGAGTTGCTCGGGGGAATATTCGCGCGTGGTCAGCACGGTCCACAGCACCGCGCAGAACAGCGCCGCCGCGCCGATGTAAAAGCCATAGCGCACCGATGGCGGCACCTCGCCAGGCCCGGCGACATTGGCGACATGGAACACATCGGTCAGCAGCATCGGAGCCAGCGATCCCAGCACCGCGCCCGCGCCGATAAACCCGGTCTGGAACGCATAGCCCGAGGTCCGCTGACGGCTGGGCAGCATATCGCCTACAAAGGCGCGGAACGGCTCCATCGAGATGTTGAGAGAGGCGTCGAGCAACCACAGCAGCATCGCCGCCGCGACCAGCCCGCCCGCGTTCGGCATCCCCACCAGCGCCAGCGTCGCCAGCACCGCACCCGCCAGGAAATAAGGCCGCCGCCGCCCGAACCGACCCCAGGTCCGGTCGCTATAATGGCCGATCACCGGCTGGACGAGCAGCCCGGTCAATGGGGCCGCGATCCAGAGAAAGGCTAGGTCCTTCTCGGCCGTGCCCAGCGACTGGAAGATGCGGCTGACATTGGCGTTTTGCAGGGCAAAGCCGATCTGGATGCCGAAAAAGCCGAACGAGGTGTTCCACAACCCCCAAAAGCCTTGACGCGGCTTCTCCATAAACTCTCCCAGACTTCTGTTATCGTTGTAATTTATGGCCGGATGCTAGACCCGCGCACGACCAGGGTGGCGGGCAGCAGATTGGGCGTCGGCGATGTGCCCGCAATTTCGGCGAGAAGCGCGCGAACGAGTAACCGGCCCGCCGCCGCCGCATCCTGCACCACGGTCGTCAGCGGCGGATGCGCAAAGCTGGCCGCCGGAATATCGTCGAAGCCGACCACCGAGATATCGCCCGGTACGCGTAGCCCCGCCTCGGCCAGCACGCGCATCGCGGCCAGCGCGATCAGGTCGCTCGCCGCCATGATACCGTCAAAGGGCTTGCCCCGCGCCAGCAATTCGCGCGCGGCCCGCTCGCCCTCTTCCTCGCTGGAGATCGCGCCGACCTGGAATGCGGGGTCGCAGGTCAGCCCCGCCTCGGCCAGCGCATCGCAATAGCCGCGATAGCGGTCGTGAAATTCGGGATAATGGTCGGTCGCATCGCCCAGAAAGGCGATCCGCTTGCGTCCCTGCGCGACCAGATGCCGCGTCGCCGCCAGGGCGCCCGCATGATTGTCGCAGCCAATGGTCAGCCCCGGCTGCCCCGGCGCGACCGAACCCCAGCGCACGAAATGCGTGCCGCGCGCGACCAGCGTCTCCAACTGCTCGCGATAGGCGGCATAATCGCCATAGCCCAGCAGGATCAGCCCATCGGCCCGGTGGCTGTCCTCGTAATCCGCCTGCCAGTTGCTGGTCGGGTTCTGGAACGAGACGAGCAGGTCGTACCCGACCTCGGCACAGCTCTCCATGATCGAGCCCAACATGCCGAGGAAAAAGGGATTGATAAGCGTGCGCCCCGGCGAGGGATCGCGGAACAGCAACAACGCCAGAGTCCGTGTCTGGCCGCTGCGCAAATTCGAGGCGGCCCGGTCGACGGTGTAGTTCAGGGTCTTCGCGATTGCCTCGATCCGGGCGCGAGTCGCGGCGCTGACCGAAGGACTGCCGCGCAGGGCACGACTGACCGTCGGCTGCGATACGCCCGCCATTTGTGCGATGTCGAATGACGTGGGCTTACGCGAACCGGCCAAATCCGTGCTTCCTCCTCTCCGCTTCGCTTACCGGCTTTCCTGGTGCGGGGTAAGTCGAAGTGCTGTCGTAATAATACAACAGGCCGAAACGGCCGCATTGAATACGTATGCGGCTTCATTCCTTTTCGGCCCGAACAATTTCACAGGGAGGGCAACAACCATACCCGTCCCTTGAATGAAGGCGGGGTTTCCTGGAGGGGATTTCATGACGGTTCGCCCTGTGGCGCCGGCCGATGCCGCGCGCTCGTTCCTGAAGCTCGGGGTCAGCACGCTGGCCATGGTCATCGCCGCGCCGGTCTTCGCGCAGACGACCACCATCGTCCCCGCGCCCGCCTCCCCCGATACCGCCGCCCAGCAGGCGCAGGCCGAGGCGGAACCCGGCGATATCGTCGTCACCGGCTTTCGCGCCGCGCTGGAAAACGCCGTCGCCGAGAAGAAGAACCGCGATCTGGTGGTCGAGTCCGTCTCGGCCGAGGATATCGGCAAGCTGCCCGACGCCTCGATCGCCGAGTCGATCGCCCGCCTGCCCGGCGTCACGTCGCAGCGCGTCAACGGCCGCTCCAATGCGATCTCGATCCGTGGCTTCGCGCCCGACTTCTCGACCACGCTGCTGAACGGCCGCGAGCAGACCTCGACCGGCGACAATCGCGCGGTCGAATATGACCAGTATCCCGCGGAAGTCGTCAACCAGGTCCTGATCTACAAGACCGCCAATGCCGGGCTGATCGGCCAGGGCCTGTCGGGTACGGTCGACCTGAAGACCATCCGTCCGCTCGATTACGGCAAGCGCGTGATCTCGGTTGGCGCGCGCGGCACCTATGCCGACATCGGCAAGCTCAATGCGGGATCGAAAGACTTCGGCTACCGTGCCAGCGCGACCTATGTCGACCAGTTCGCGAATGATACGATCGGCGTCGCGCTGTCCGCCAGCTACCTCAACGAACCGTACCAGATTCAGGAAGGCAATGCCTGGGGCTATGCCCAGACCACGGTCGGCGGCCAGCCGGTCGACGTCATCGGCGGTTCCAAATCCTATGTCACCTCGACCACGCTGAAGCGGCTGGGGCTTTCGGGCACGGTGCAGTGGCGGATGAGCGACACCTTCACCAGCACGCTCGACGGCTTCTATTCGGACTTCAACGACGACCAGATCAAGCGCGGTATCGAACTGCCGCTGCAATGGGGTTCGGGCACGTCGCTGACCAATGCCGTCGTCAACAACGGCCTGGTCACTTCGGGCACCTTCAACAATGTCGAGGGCGTGATCCGGAACGATTCGTTCCAGCGCAAGGCCAAGCTCTATTCGTTCGGCTATAACGGCAAGTATAAGGGCGATGACGGCTGGAGCGCGTTCATCGACCTCAGCTATTCGCGCACCGACCGCGACGAAGTGACGCTGGAGACCTATAGCGGCACCGGCTATGGGCAGGGCAATGGCGCGACCGACACGATCGGCTTCACCACCGGCCGCACCGGCACCGTGTTCAAGCCAACGCTGAACTATTCCGATCCGAACCTGATCCAGTTGACCGACCCCCTGGGCTGGGGCGGCTCGACGCGCCAGACCGGCTATTTCAACGACCGCAAGATCACCGACGAGATCAAGCAGTACCGGGTCGAGATCGAGCGCGAGGTCGAGACGCCAATCGTCAGCGCGCTGCGCTTCGGCCTGAACTATACCGATCACGCCAAGTCGCTGGCGCCCAACGAGTCCTTCGTCACGCTGCCGGGCGGCGCCTTCATCGCCCCGCTGCCGCAGCAATATCGCCAGGCGCCGACCGACCTGACCTATCTGGGTCTGGGGCCGATGCTCAGCTATGATCCGCGCGCGCTGCTGGCGGGCGGTGTGATCGTTCTGACGCCCAACACCAGCCCGGACGTGCCCGCCAAGGCGTACACCACCACCGAGCATCTGATGACCGCCTATCTCCAGGCGGACCTGAAGGCGCAGCTGGGCGCGGCCGAACTGACCGGCAATGTCGGCGTGCAGGCGGTCGGCACCGAGCAGAAGTCGCGCGGGCTGGTCTATAACGGTACAGGCTATACCAACATCGTCCAGGGCGACGATTATTTGGACATCCTGCCCAGCGCTAACCTGTCCCTGCGTCTGCCTAGCGACTGGGTGTTCCGCGTCGCCGCCGCGCGTCAGATGATGCGACCGCGCTTCGACGATATGCGTGTCGCACTCTCCTATGGCTTCGATGCGGCGCAGGGCATCATCTCGGGCAATGGCGGCAACCCGTATCTGCGCCCGATCCGCTCGAACTCGTTCGACGTGACCGTCGAGAAATATTTCGGCACACGCGGCTATCTGGCAGCGCAGGGCTTCTACAAAGATCTCAAGAGCTTCGTTTACAATCTTGAGCAGCCCTACAACTATGCGGGCCTGCCCCTGCCCGCCGCCGTGCCGGTCGGCATCTCGACGCAGGGACGGATCACCCGCCCGATCAACGGCACCGGCGGCAAGATCTATGGCGTCGAATTGGCGGGCACGCTGCCGCTGGGCCAGCTTGTCGGCTTCCTCGACGGCTTCGGCCTGACCGGCGGCGGCTCGTACACCAAGACCGAGATCACGCCGACGCCGGGTGGCGATCCCGAGGATATTCCTGGCTATTCGCGCTGGGTGGCGAACGGCACCGCCTTCTTCGAGAAGTGGGGCCTGAACATCCGCGGCTCGGTTCGCTACCGTTCGACCTTCGTGGGTGAGCTGTCGGGCTTCGGCGCCAACCGCGTCCGTCGCCGCGCGATCGACGAGACGATCGTCGACGGCCAGATCGGCTATGACTTCCAGGAGGGCACGTTCAAGGGCCTGTCACTGTTCGTCCAGGGTCAGAATCTGACCGACACGCCCTTCGTCACCACCAATGGCGGTCGCCGCGACGAGGTGATCGATTATCAGAGCTATGGCCGCCGGTTCCTGGCCGGGTTTACCTATCGCTTCTGATACCCGTCTCCCGCGCCGGGTGCCCACCCGGCGCGGGACTCCCGACTGTGAGACGCCGCATGGACTCCCGCCCCGCCGCTGACCATATCGCCCAAAGGGTCGTGATCGTCGGCGGCGGCACCGCCGGATGGATGACGGCGGCGGCGCTGGCGCGGTTCGTGCCCGCCTCCACCCATATCACCCTGATCGAATCCGACGCGATCGGCACGGTGGGCGTGGGCGAGGCGACCATCCCCGGCATTCGCCTGTTCAACCAGATGCTGGGGTTGGACGAAGCCGAGTTCCTGCGCGCCACCCATGGCAGCTTCAAGCTGGGCATCCGGTTCGAGGGCTGGTCGGGCGAAGGCAGCGGCTATCTCCACGCCTTTGGCAGCATCGGTCGCGCGCTGGGGCTGGTGCCCTTCCACCATTACTGGCTGCGCGGCGGCGGCGCGGCGAACCCCGCCTCGCTCTGGGGCCATAGCCCGGGCGCACAAGCCGCGATGGCAGGCCGCTTCGCCACCGATCCCGGCCGCCCCGACCTGCCCAGCGGCCTCGCCTGGGCCTATCATTTCGACGCCAGCCTGTACGCCGCGCTGCTGCGCCGTCATGCCGAGAGCGCAGGCGTGGTGCGGATCGAAGGCAAGATTGCGTCGGTCGCGCGCGACGCGGCCGGACGGGTCGAGCATGTCGCGCTGGAGGGCGGACACCGCGAGCCGGGCGACCTCTTCATCGACTGTTCGGGCTTTCGCGCGCTGCTGATCGGCGAGACGCTGGCCGAGCCGTTCGACGACTGGTCCGAGTTGCTGCCGTGCGACCGCGCACTGGCGGTGGCGGGCGAGCGGGCCAGCCCCCTGCCTCCCTATACCCGCGCGATCGCGCATGGCGCCGGATGGCGCTGGCGCATCCCGCTCCAGCATCGCACCGGCAACGGCCTCGTCTATGACAGCCGGTATCTGTCCGATGACGAGGCGGCCGACCGCCTGCTGGCCGCGCTGGGCGGCGAAGCGATCGGCGCGCCGCGCTCCTTGCGCTTCACCACCGGGCGACGGAAGCGCGCCTGGGTCGGCAACTGCGTCGCGCTGGGACTGGCGGCGGGTTTCCTGGAGCCGTTGGAGTCGACCAGCATCCACCTAATCCAGTCGGGGATCGCGCGGCTGCTGGAGTATTGGCCCGGCCAGACGCTCCAGCCGGTGGAGATCGACGCCTATAATCGCGAGACGGCGGCCGAATGGCTGGCCATCCGTGATTTCCTGATCCTCCACTATCACGCCAACGCCCGGCACGAAGCGTTCTGGGCGGAGCGCCGCGCGGTGCCGCTGCCCGACAGTCTGACGGCCCGGATCGCGTTGTTCCGCGCCAATGGCCGCTTTCGGCGCGAAGGCGATGAGCTGTTCGCCGAAGCGGCCTGGGTCCAGGTGATGATCGGTCAGGGTATCCTGCCCGCAGGCCATCATGCGCTCGCGGAGACGCTGTCGGCGCATGAGCTCGACGATTTCCTCAACCTCACCCGGCGTCATGCCGCGCAGGTCGCCGCCCGGCTGCCGACGCACGACGCCTTCCTCGCCGCGCACGGCGCCGCCCCCGCCCAAAAGGTTTTCGCATGAAAAAGCTGTTGCTCGCCCTGCTGGCGACCGCCACGCCGCTCGCCGCACAGGATTATCGCCAGCGCCTGCCCCAGGACGAGGTGATCTATTTCGTCCTGCCCGATCGGTTCGAGAATGGCGACACCGCCAATGATCGCGGCGGCCTGAAGGGCGGCCCGCTGACCACCGGCTTCGATCCGACGCACAAGGGTTTCTACCATGGCGGCGACCTGAAGGGCCTGACCAAGCGGCTCGACTATGTCCAGGGCCTGGGCGCGACCGCGATCTGGCTGGGGCCGATCTTCAAGAACAAGGCCGTGCAGGGCGCCAAGGGGCAGGAGAGCGCGGGCTATCACGGATACTGGATCACCGACTTCACGACCGTGGACCCGCATCTGGGCAGCGAGGCCGATCTGCACGCCTTCATCGACGCCGCACACCGTCGCGGGATGAAGGTCTATATGGACATCATCGTCAACCATACGGCGGACGTGATCCAGTATCGCGAATGCGGCGAAGGCTCGCCCTGTCCGTATCGTGATCGCGCGAGCTATCCCTATCAGCGCCGCGGCGGGGTGAAGGGCGCGGCGATCAATCCGGGCTTTCTGGGCGACGATGTCCAGACCCCGGCGAACTTCGCGAAGCTGACCGATCCCAACTACGCCTATACGCCCTACGTCCCGGCGTCGGAGAAGAACGCCAAGACGCCCGCCTGGCTCAACGAGCCCGTCTATTACCACAATCGCGGCAACACGACGTTCGAGGACGAAAGCTCGACCACCGGCGATTTCTCCGGGCTGGACGATCTCTACACCGAAAATCCGCGCGTCATTTCTGGCATGATCGACATCTATGGCAGCTGGATCGACCGCTTCGGCATCGACGGCTATCGCATCGACACCGCCAAGCATGTGAACCCGGAGTTCTGGCGCAGCTTCGTGCCCGCCATGCTGGCGCGCGCGAAGGCCAAGGGCATTCCGAACTTCCACATCTTCGGCGAGGTGACGGCGGGGATGGAGCCCGGCTATCTCGCGCGCTGGACCAAGATCGCCGACTATCCGGCGGTCCTCGACTTCGCCTTCATGAACGCGGTGATCCAGACGGTCGCGGAGAACAAGCCGACGCGCGTGCTCTCCAATCTGTTCGAGGGTGACGTGCTATATGCAAAGGAAGAAGCGACGGCGGATATCCTTCCGACCTTCCTCGGCAATCACGATCATGGCCGCTTCGCCCGCGACGTTCGGGCCGCGAACCCCAACGCGTCTGACGACGAAATCCTGAAGCGGGTCGAACTCGGCCATGCCATGCTGCTGACGCTACGCGGCGTGCCGACCATCTATTCGGGGGACGAACAGGGATTTGCGGGCGACGGCAACGACCAGGACGCGCGCGAGGACATGTTCGCCAGCAAGGTCGCGAGCTACAATGACAACAAGCTGGTCGGCACGACCAAGACGACCGCGACCGACAGCTTCGTGCCCAGCCACCCGCTCTACCGCGAAATCGCGACGCTAGCCCGGCTGCGCACCGCCAATCCGGCGCTGACGCGGGGGCGGCAGCTCATCCGCGCACGCGGCGACGCGCCGGGCCTGTTCGCGGTGTCGCGCTTCGATCCCGCCACGGGCCGCGAATATCTGATCGCGTTCAACACCTCGGCCAAGCCGATCGCCCAGGCCGTACAGGTGGAAACCGGGTCGACGCGCTTCGCGACCATGGCCGGAACCTGCTCGCCCAGCGCCGCCGCGCCGGGAAGCCTGATGTTGGAATTGCCCGCCTTCGGCTATGCCGTCTGCGCGGCGGAGAGCCGTTGATGACCGAGAGCGTTCCCACCGCCCCCCGCCCCTGGTGGAAGGGCGCGGTGATCTACCAGATCTATCCGCGCAGCTTTGCCGACAGCAATGGCGACGGTATCGGCGACCTGCCCGGCATCACCGCGCGGCTGGACCATGTCGCCAGCCTGGGCGTGGACGCGATCTGGCTGTCGCCCTTCTTCACCTAGCCGATGAAGGATTTCGGCTATGACGTGGCGGATTACCGCGATGTCGATCCGATCTTCGGCACGCTGGCCGATTTCGACGCGCTGGTCGCGCGGGCGCACGCGCTGGGGCTGAAGGTCGTCATCGACCAGGTGTACAGCCACACCTCGGACGAGCACCCCTGGTTCACCGAGAGCCGCGCCAACCGCACCAATGCACGCGCCGACTGGTATGTCTGGGCCGATGCCAAGCCCGACGGCTCGCCGCCGTCCAACTGGCAGTCGGTATTCGGCGGCCCCGCCTGGACCTGGGACGCGCGGCGCGGGCAATATTATCTCCACAATTTCCTGAAGGAGCAGCCACAGCTCCACGTCCATCACCCGGACGTGCAGGCGGAATTGCTGGCGACCGCACGCTTCTGGCTGGACCGGGGGGTAGACGGCTTCCGGCTCGATGCGATCAACTTCATGATGCACGAGCCGACGATGCGCGATAACCCGCCAGCGCCGGATACGGGCAAGACGCGCACCCGGCCGTTCGACTTCCAGCTGAAGCTCTACAATCAGAGCCATGCCGACATCGTGCCGTTCCTGGAGCGAATCCGCGCCACGCTGGACGAGTATGGCGACCGCTTCACTGTGGCCGAAGTCGGCGGCGACGAGGCGGATCGCGAGATGAAGCTGTTCACCGCCGGGGACCATCGGCTGAACACCGCCTATGGCTTCGACTTTCTCTATGCCGATCGGCTGACCCCGCGCATCGTCGCCGAGGCGGTGGCGAAATGGCCCGCCGAGGCCGGGATGGGCTGGCCGAGCTGGGCGTTCGAGAATCATGACGCGCCGCGCGCCGTGTCGCGCTGGGCAACGCCCGAACACCGCGATGCCTTTGCGCGGATGAAGATGCTCTTGCTGCTCAGCTTGCGCGGCAATGCCTTTGTCTATCAGGGCGAGGAACTGGGGCTGACCCAGGTAGACGTACCATTCGAGCGACTGGTCGACCCGGAAGCGATCGCCAACTGGCCGCTGACCCTGTCGCGCGACGGTGTGCGCACGCCGATGCCGTGGAGCAGCAACGCGATCAACGGCGGCTTTTCGGATGCCGAGCCCTGGTTGCCGGTCGGGCCGGACCATGCCGGGCTGGCGGTCAACCGGCAGGACGGCGACCCGGACTCGCTGCTGAACCTCACCCGCCACCTCGTCCGCCTGCGGGCCGAGACGCCCGCGCTGGCGGTCGGCGACCTGACGCTGCTCCACGCCGACGAACAGTTGCTCGCGTTCGAGCGGCGCGAGGGCGACCAGCGCCTGCTCTGCCTGTTCAATCTGGGCGACACGCCCGTGACCCTGCCCCCTGCCCTGCCACGCGGCGGGCGGGTGCTGGTCCAGATCAATAGCGCCACCGACGAACGCCTGGGCGCGTTCGGGGCGGCGATCCGGGAGATGACTGCATGAAGACCACCATCGCTCTGGGACTCGGCCTGATCGCCAGCGGCGCCCAGGCCCAGAACGGCCCCGCCAACCCAGCGGTCAACGAGACGTTCAAATTCGCCAAGCCCGCCGGACAGCCCGACGCGGTGGAAACCTCGCCCGACGGCAAGATCACGGTGCAGGTCTCGACCGACAATGACGGCCGCGCCGTCTATATGATCGCGCGGAACGGCAAGGCGATCGTCGCGCCCTCACGCCTGGGCATGATGTTCACCGACGCGCCCAAGATCGAGCGTGGGCTGAAGATCGAGACGGTGACCCACGCCAAGTCGGACAGCAGCTGGACCCAGCCCTGGGGCGAATGGCGCACCATCCGCGACAATCACCGCGAGATGCGCGTCCGCCTGATGGAGTCGAGCGCGCTGCACCGCCGCTATGACGTGGTGTTCCGGGTGCAGGACGATGGCGTCGGCTTCCGCTACGAATTTCCCGAGCAGCAGGCGATGCCCCATGCGAACATCGCCGAGGAGCTGACCGAGTTCAACATCGCCCAAAACGGAACCGCCTGGTGGAAGCCCGCCTTCCTGTGGAACCGCGAGGAGTATCTCTACAACCGCACAGCCATCGGCGCGGTCGGCACGGCGGCGACGCCGATCACCATGAAGCTGGACGACGGCACGCACATCGCCATCCATGAGGCGGCCTTGGTCGACTATGCCAGCATGGCGGTGATGAAGACCGAGGGGAACAGCTTCAAGGCGGTCCTGACCCCCGGCTCGGGCGCGCCCAAGGTCGTGAAGACCGGCGCCTGGACGACGCCGTGGCGCACCTTCCTGATCGCGCCCGATGCGGGCGGCCTCTATATGAGCCACCTGATGCTGAACCTGAACGAGCCCAACAAGCTGGGCGACGTATCCTGGGTGAAGCCGGGCAAGTTCGTCGGCGTCTGGTGGAAGATGATCAAGGGCGAATGGAGCTGGGCACGCGGCCCTCGCCACGGCGCCACGACCGCGAACGTAAAGACCTATATCGACTTCGCATCGAAATACGGCATTCCCGGCGTGCTGGTCGAGGGATGGAATATCGGCTGGGACGGCGACTGGGCGGGCAACGGTTCGGCCATGCAGTTCGCGACCCCGGCGGAGGATTTCGACGCCGACGCGCTGGCGAAGTACGCCAGGTCGAAGGGCGTCTCGCTGATCGGCCATCACGAGACGGGCGGCGCAGTCAGCCATTATGAGAGCCAGTTCGACCCGGCCTTCAAGTTCGCCGCCGATCATGGCGAGCATGTTGTCAAGACCGGCTATGTCGCCGATGCCGGGCAGATCGAGCGGGTGAACCCGGACGGCTCGGTGTCACGCGAGTGGCATGAGGACCAGTGGATGGTGAACCACCATCTGCGCGTTCTGGAGGCCGCCGCCAAATATAAGGTGTCGATCGACAGCCATGAGCCGGTCAAGGACACGGGTCTGCGCCGCACCTATCCCAACTGGCTGGCGCGCGAGGGCTCGCGCGGCATGGAATACAACGCCTGGCCGGGCAAGAACCCGCCCGAGCATGAGGTCAACTTGGCCTTCACTCGGATGCTAGAAGGCCCGATGGACTTCACGCCGGGCGTGCTCAGCCTGACGGGGAGCGACAACAGCCCGATCCAGTCGACCATCGCCAAGCAGCTGGCGCTGTACGTGGTGCTCTATTCCCCGGTGCAGATGGCGGCCGACACGCCGGAGAATTACGCGAAATATCCGGAAGCCTTCCGGTTCATCGCCGACGTGCCGGTGGACTGGGAAGACAGCCGGGTGCTGAATGGCGAAGTCGGCGACTATGTCACCTTCGCGCGGCGGGATCGGAAGTCCCGCGACTGGTATATCGGGTCGATCACCGACGAAAATCTGCGCGAGCTGACCGTGACGCTCGACTTCCTCGATCCGGGGAAAACCTATGAGGCGCAGGTGTACAAGGATGGCCCCGGCGCGACCTACGCCACCGATGCGCGGCATTCGATCGCGTTCGAGACCAGGCGGGTGAAGAAGGGCGACACCCTCACCCTGTCGCTCGCCCCCGGCGGCGGCCAGGCGGTCCGGTTGAAGGCGCTCTGAAACATCTTCCTCCCCCATAGG
>DXIH01000023.1 GCA_019112965.1 Candidatus Sphingomonas excrementigallinarum
CTGGCTTAGTGCTTTTTAACGATCCCCGAGCACCTTGAATGCCCAGGACAACCGCCAAGCCGCCGCCCGCATGTCCCTTCATCTAACCTACAATGTCAAAGAGCCCCGACAACAAATCACCGGCAACACCATACCTCCCCGTTCCCAGGGCGTCCAGCGTGCCAGTCTGTCGTAGCTGCAACCGGTAAGTCGTTGTGGCGACCACCGCTGCGGTGAAACCCCTCTAGGCGGCATCACACCGAACCGTCAACAGCCGATTTTCATTTTTTCGTAAAAAATCCGAAATCGGCATATATTTGAGAGCCTTACGGGCACGCTTTCGGCAGCGAACGCCGGAACCTTCTCCCGGTTGGAGCGTGTTTTCGCGAATCAAGGCGGCAAAACGGGGAGAATCAATACGCCGGATGCACCGGGGGCGCCCCTCCCGACCGGAAAGGACGCCCCCCGAACATTCAGCGGTCGCAAATCGGGCGATCAGAGGCGCCCAACCGTTACCGGCTTGTCCTCGCTACGCTTCAGCGGATTGGCGAGCGGCAGGGTGAATGGCGCCGCTGCGATCTCGAAGACATCGCCTTCCTGGGTGCGAATGCCATCGGAGAAGGACAGGGTCGCCGTACCGAAGAAATGGACGTGCAGATCGCCCGGGCGACGGAACAGCGCATATTTGAAATGATGATGCTCGAGGTTGGCCAGGCTGTGCGACATATTCGCTTCGCCCGACAGGAAGGGCTTTTCCCAAAGCGTCTCGCCGTCCCGGACGATCTTGCTGGTCCCCTCGATATGCTCGGGCACGTCACCCAGCAGCAGTTCGGCGCCGAGCGAGGCGGGGCGCAGCTTGCTATGCGCCAGCCACAGATAATTGTGACGCTCGGTCACATGGTCCGAAAATTCGTTGGCGAGGCAGAGGCCGAGCCGATGCGGGGTGCCGTCGGGGCCGATGAGATAGATGCCCGCCAGTTCCGGCTCCTCGCCGCCATCCTGCGCGAAGGCAGGCATTTCGAGCGCATCGCCGGGGCCGACCAGCTGGCTGCCGTCGCCCTTGTAGAACCATTCCGGCTGCTGGCCGACCTGGCCTTCGCCGGGCTTGCCGCCCTCGACGCCTTCCAGGAACATGCGCATCGAATCGGTCTGCTGGGCAGCGGCGGCCGCCTCGCGGTGCATCTTGTCGCGGCCCTCGGCCGAGCCGAGATGCGTCAGGCCGGTGCCGGTCATGACGCAATGGGCGGGGTCTTCGTGGTCGATCGGCGCGATCAGATGCCCCGCCGCCAGCTCGGCCGCGAGATCGACCACGGCACCTTCGCCACAGGCCAACGCGGTGTCGAGCAGCGAACGGCCCTCGGCAATGGCGCGCTGGGCGAGGGCGATGACAGTGTCGACGCCGGGTACGAAGGCGGCCTTTTCGCCGCGCGCCAGAATGACCGAACGCTCACCCGAGGGCGCGCGGTGCTGCAACAAACGATCAGCCATGAAATCCTCCCCTAAAGTCTTTTCAACAAAAAGGGGGCGCGAGCCGATCGACCCGCGCCCCGTCATTTCTCAGCCCGGCTGGCCATCGACCAGGCGGGGCAGCGTGCCCGCGGCTTCGTCCTTCAGATCCTGCGGCAGCAGCGCGGCCGACAGGTTCTGGTACGACACCGGGCGCAGATAGCGGTCGATCGCCAGACTGCCGACCGAGGTCGTGCGCGCGTCCGAGGTCGACGGGAACGGCCCGCCATGGACCATCGCATGGGCGACCTCCACGCCGGTCGGCCAGCCATTGGCAAGGATACGGCCCGCCTTGCGCTCCAGCACCGGCACCAGTCGGGCAGCCATGTCGGTATCGCCCTCGTCCATCTGGATCGTCGCGGTCAGCTGGCCCTCGGCGGCCTTGAGCACGGCGGTCAGTTCCGCCTCGTCGCGGCAGCGGACCAGGATCGACGACGCGCCGAACACTTCATGGCCCAGCGTTTCGTCGGCGAGGAAAGCCTCCGCCGTGGTCTGGAAGAAGGCGGCGCGACCGGCGGTGATGCCCTCGCCCACCTTGCCCTGCGCGACCGTCTCGACCTTGTCATGGCTCGCGAGTGACTCGGTGCCCTTGGTATAGGCAGCATGGATGCCCGGCGTCAGCATGGTCTGCGCCGCCGCATCGGGCAGCGCGGTGCGGGCTGCGTCGACGAACGCGTCCAGCCCCTCGCCCTCGATCGCGAGCAGCAGCCCCGGATTGGTGCAGAACTGGCCTGCGCCCATGGTCAGCGAACCGACGAAGGCGGTGCCGAGCGCCGCGCCGCGCGCCTTCAACGCCTCGGGCATCAGGACGACCGGGTTGATGCTCGACATTTCGGCATAGACGGGGATTGGCACGGGGCGTTCCTGCGCGATCTTGACCAGCGCCAGACCACCGGCGCGCGAGCCGGTGAAGCCGACGGCGGCGATACGCGGATCGCGGACCAAAGCGGCGCCCAACTCGTTGCTCGGGCCGGTCAGGTGGCTGAACACGCCCTTGGGCAGGCCGCAGGCTTCGACCGCGCGCTCGATCGCAGCGGCGACCAGCGCGCCGGTCTGCGGATGGGCGGGATGGCCCTTCACCACGACCGGGCAACCGGCGGCCAGCGCCGAAGCGGTGTCGCCGCCAGCGGTCGAGAAAGCGAGCGGGAAGTTCGACGCACCGAACACCGCGACGGGGCCGAGCGGCACCATGCGCAGACGCAGATCGGGGCGCGGCAGCGGCTGGCGGTCGGGCATGGCGGGGTCGATGCGGACCTGAAGATAGGCCCCAGCGCGCAGCACCTTGGCGAACAGGCCCAGCTGACCGACGGTGCGGCCACGCTCGCCCTCCAGACGCGCGCGCGGCAGCCCGCTTTCGCGCATCGCGGCTTGAATCAAGTCGTCACCGATCGCCATGATCTCGGCACCGATCTTGTCGAGGAAGGCGGCGCGCTCCTCGCGGCTGGTGGCGCGATAGACGTCGAACGCCTCCTCGGCGGCCGCGCAGGCCGCGTCGACATCGGCCGGGCCATGCACCGCAAAGGGCTCCCCCACGGGCTGGCCGGTCGCGGCGTCGATCGAACGGAAATCGGTCATTGGGGAAGCTCCTTTATATTACTCCGACATATTAGTTTGACGGAGCGATGGCAATGTTAAAGGTTGTGCGCAAAGATGGGGGCGGAGAGGTACAATCGATGAGTGACAGCATGACGAATGGGGACGCATCGCCCAAATCCCTGGCGGACGCGGTGCCGGAGGATGCCGCCCCCAAGGCCAGGCGCGGCACCGGCCGTCGCCTGCACGGCGCGATCGCGCACAAGCTCGGCGCGGCGATCGTCTCGGGCGAATATCGGCCCGGCGATACGCTGTCGGGCGAGGTCGCCTTTTCCGAGGCGCTCGACGTGTCGCGCAGCGCATATCGGGAAGCGGTGCAGGTGCTGAGCGCCAAGGGGCTGGTCGAAAGCCGACCCAAGACCGGCACCCGCGTCCTGCCGCGCAATCGCTGGAACCTGCTCGACCCCGATGTGCTGGCCTGGGCCTTTTCGGGCGAGCCGGACATCCATTTCGTGCGCAGCCTGTTCGAGCTGCGGTCGATCGTCGAGCCCGCCGCCGCGCGGCTGGCCGCCGAGCGACGCGACAAAGCCGATCTGAAGGAGATGCGCGACGCGCTGGCCGCGATGCGCCGCCACACGCTGGCGACCGATGCAGGGCGCGCGGCCGACCGGGATTTCCACAATGCGGTTCTGGCTGCGACGCGCAACGACGCGCTGGTCGTGCTGACCGCCAGCATCGGCGCCGCCGTCGCCTGGACCACCCAGTTCAAGCAGCGGTCGCGCGCGCTGCCCCGCAATCCCGTGCCCGACCATGTGAAGGTCTATGACGCGATCGCGGCGGGCGATGTCGAGGCGGCGGGAGAGGCGATGCGGCTGCTCGTTGATCTGGCGCTGGAGGATACCCGCAGCGCAATGGAAGGATAGAAGGCCCGCCCCCGGCAAGGGAGCGGGCCACCCGAGACGCCGGGTTCGGGAATGGGGATTTTCAGCGCGGATCGACATTCTGTGGTGCTTTTTCCTCCCCTCGCCCCTCATCGAGGGGAGAGGGTTGCGCAGACTTGGTCTTTGCAAGAGCAAAGGCCTAGTCGAAGCTGGGTGAGGGGTGGGCGTTCGCGGGACGCGAGCGCGCGAGCCTTTGGCTCGCTCAACCCTTCACCCAAGCTGCGCTAGCCAGCACGCTGGCAAGCTCCGCTATCCCTCTCCCCTATCCAGGGGAGAGGGAGTGGAAATTCAGATCGCCGCGCGGTGGAGGGGCTTGGCCGGAACTTCGACCCGGAAGGTGAAGATGTCGCCCGCCTGCACCTGCTCGGCGAGTTGCTCCTCCGACAGGCCCTGCCGCGCGGTGGTGGCATAGGCGGTGCGGCCATCCGGGCCGCCCAGCGCGATCTTGGTGATGTTGGACACGGGGAAGCGCACCTCGTCGGTCATCACGCCGTCCGGGCCATAGCGCCGTGCCGACCAGCCGCCGAAGAAGCCGACCCACACGCCCCCCTCGGCATCGCAGATCGCACCATCGGGATGGCCGTCGGCATCGCCGAAGCGCGCGAACTCGGTCGCGGGGCCTAGCGTGCCGTCGCCCAGGATCGGATGCGCCAGGATCACCTTGCCCAGCGTATCGACGTGATAGAGCGTCGAATCGTCCGGCGAGATGGCGGGGCCGTTGGTGATGCACACCGCATCCGCGCTGGTCGGCGTGACAAGCCCGGCGGCCCATTGGAACAGGCGGCCCGACAGCGAAGTCTCGTCATTGTCCATCGTGCCGAACCAGATCCGCCCCTGCCCGTCGACGCACGCATCGTTCAGGCGATTGGCGGGCAGATGCGTGTCGACCTCAGCCAGCCGCTCGAAGCCGCCCGTTGCGGGATCGAAGTGATGCGGCCCCGACTTCAGCCCGGCGACGAAGCCGCCCCGCTCGGCGGGCACGATCCAGCCGACCATTTCGGGCGAGGCCCAGTGATCGAGCGTGCCCGCGACCGGATCGTGGCGGTAGATGCGCTGCTGCTTGATGTCGACGAACCACAGCGCGTCATCGACCCAGATCGGGCCCTCGCCCAGCGTCGCCCCCACGGTCAGGCAATGTTCGGCCTGCTGCATCACTCTCTCTCCTATGCTCTCGCCCGGTTCGTTCCAGGGTCCTATCGCCAACCGGCGTCGATGAAATAGTCGTGGCCGGTGCACATCCGCGCATCGTCCGAGGCGAGGAAGAGCACCAGCGCCGCCACGTCCGATGGCTGGATGCGCCCGTCGAGACACTGGGCCGCGACGATCTCCGCCTCGCCTTCGGGCGTATACCATTTTTCCTGGCGCGGCGTCTGCACATTGCCGGGCACGATGGTGTTCACGCGGATATTCTCGCGGCCCAGGTCGCGCGCCAGGCTGCGCGTCAGCCCCTCGATCGCGGCCTTGCAGGTCTGGTAGAGGACCAGGTCGTTCAGGCCCAGGTGCCAGCTGATCGACCCGAAGTTCAGGATCGCGCCGCCCCCGGCCCGCTTCATCGCGGGGATCACCGCTTGCGCGGCGAAGAATTGATGGCGCAGATTGACGTTCAGCCGCTCGTCCCAATAGGCCGGGGTGACCTCGTCGATGCTGTGGCGATCGTCATTTCCCGCGTTGTTGACGAGGATATCGACCCCGCCCAGCGCTGCTTCCAGATCGGCGAAGATCGCCTTCAGGCTGTCGATATCGGTCAGGTCACAACGGCGCTGGATCGGCGCATGGCGCGCGTCGGGGGTCAGCCGGTCGACGAGCGCCCGGGCCGCGTCCTCGGCAATGTCGACAAAGGCGACGCGCGCGCCCTGTGCCACGAACGCCTCGACCAGCCCCTCGCCAATCCCCGAGCCGCCGCCGGTCACGATGACGCGCTTGTCGATCAGGCTGGGGTAGCGCGCGACCATGTCGGTCGCGGCGCTGGTCTTCTGCAACATGGAAGTCTCCGTCACAACAGGCCGCGCTTGGCCAGGTTGCGCATCAGGTCGCCCAGCCCGAAGGTCCAGGCAGGGGCATCGGCCGAGGTCATCACCGGATTGACCAGCGTGCCGAGGCGCGGATTCGAAATGACGACCGTGTCGCCGACCTTGTGGGTGAAGCCGCGACCCGGCTCGTCGCGGTCCTGGGTTGGCGCGAACAGCGTGCCGAGGAACAGCACGAGGCCGTCCGGATAGTGATGCTCGCTCAGCGCCTGGCCGAGCAGGTCCTCGGGATCGCGGCTGATCTGGTCCATCGAGCTGGCGCCTTCCAGCACATAGCCGTCGGTGCCGGTGATGGTCAGCTTGACCTCGCTCGACCGGACATCGTCCATGGTGAAGCCATCGTCGAACAGGCGGACCAGCGGCCCGAGCGAGCAGGATGCGTTATTGTCCTTCGCCTTGCCGAGCAGCAGCGCCGAGCGCCCCTCGAAATCGCGCAGGTTGACGTCGTTGCCGAGCGTCGCGCCGACCGCCTTGCCATGCGCATCGGCGACCAGCACCACCTCGGGCTCCGGGTTGTTCCAGGTCGAGTCGGAGCGGACGCCGACCGGCATCCCCCAGCCCACCGTCGACAGGACCGGCGACTTGGTGAAGATTTCCGCATCCGGGCCGATCGCGACCTCCAGATATTGCGACCACAGCCCCTCGGCGATCAGCGCATCCTTGAGCTGCGCCGCTTCCGGAGAGCCGGGCACGACCGAGCGGATATTGCCGCCCAGGGCAGCTTCCAGCGTGCCGCGAAGCCCAGCCGCCTTGGCATGGTCGCCCCGCGCGCGCTCCTCGATCACGCGTTCCAGCGCGGACACGGCAAAGGTCACGCCCGCCGCCTTCACGCATTGCAGGTCGATCGGCGACAACAGACGGTTGGCCGCGCCGTGTTCGGGCGACAGGTTCAGCTCGGCCAGCTCGCCCAGCGCCTCGCCTTGCGACGCCTCGACCGTTCCGCCCGCCAGCAACGCGGAGACGGTGGGGGCCACGCGGCTCATGTCATAGACCTGGCCCTTCTCGACCAGGATGGGGCAAGGCCCCTCGCCACGGTCGATCCGACCGACAAAGCGCCCATCGCGCCAATCGTCGGGCAAAGCGCCCATCAGGTCGGTAAGATTGCTGGCCATAATTCCTCTCCGCAGATTTGTTAGCGGTATCGATTGCTGCCGGGTTGAGGTCAAGAGGCGCCGAACGGGTCACCTCGACCCACACCGCCTGCGATCGGCCGTACATTCCCGTCCGACGGGCTTTGGCCAACACGGGCGCATGCGCATTTCATGGATACCGCCCCCGATTGCGGAGTGTGACGGGCATTCCAGCCCGCGCATGTCGAGGCGTGGGCCGACCGGCCGGACGGCGAAATCCGTCCGGCCGGTCGCCGTCATCAATGGTTGTCGCGCGGCAGGCCCTGGGTCTGGGCGATGCGTTGATACTTCTCCGCCCCCTCCAGGATCGCGCCGGTCGACATCTGGCCGACCACCGAGCGCTGGATTTCCTGCCACGGGGTCTGCGACGCGGGGTACTTGTACCCGCCCGCCGCCGCCAGCGTCTTGCGACGCTCGGCCAGCTCTTCCTCGGAGATGAGAATGTTGGCGCTGCCAGTGTTCAGGTCGATGCGGACCCGGTCGCCGGTCTGGATCAGCGCCAGGCCGCCCATCGCCGCCGCTTCCGGGCTGGCATTCAGGATCGAGGGCGAGCCCGACGTACCCGACTGGCGCCCGTCGCCGATGCAGGGCAGCGAGTGCACGCCCTCGGTGATGAGATAGGCGGGCGGACGCATGTTGACGACTTCGGCCGCCCCCGGATAGCCGATCGGCCCCGCGCCGCGCATGAACAGCAGCGTTTCGGGCGTGATGCCGGTCGCGGGATCGTCGATCCGGTGGTGATAATCCTCCGGCCCGTCGAACACGACCGCCGGGCCTTCAAAGGCGTTCAGGTCGTCGGGGTTCGACAGGTAACGCTCGCGGAACTCGGGCGAGATCACGCTGGTCTTCATGATCGCGGCGTCGAACAGGTTGCCCGACAGCACGATGAAGCCCGCTTCCTCCACCAGCGGCTGGGCGAAGGGACGGATGACCTTTTCGTCCTCGATCGCGACGCCGCGGCAATTCGCGCCCATGGTCTTGCCATTGACGGTCATCGCGTCCTCGTGGATCAGGCCCTGCTCGATCAGCTGGTTGACCACGGCGGGCACGCCGCCCGCACGGTAATAATCCTCGCCCAGATACTCGCCCGCAGGCTGCAGGTTCACGAGCAGCGGGACCTTATGCCCTTCGCTCTCCCAGTCCTGCACCGGCAGGTCGACGCCGATGTGGCGCGCGATGGCCGCGAGGTGGATCGGCGCGTTGGTCGAGCCGCCGATCGCCGAGTTGACCTTGATCGCGTTGTGGAACGCGTCCTTGGTCAGGATGTCGGAGGGCTTCAGATCCTCATTGACCATCTCGACGATGCGCTTGCCGGTGAGGTACGCGACTTCCTGGCGATCGCGGTACGGCGCGGGAATCGCGGCCGAGCCGGGCAGCGACATGCCCAGCGCTTCGGCCAGCGAGTTCATCGTGGTCGCGGTGCCCATGGTGTTGCAATAGCCGGTCGACGGAGCCGACGATGCGACCAGGCGGATGAACTCCGCATCGTCGATCTCGCCCGCCGCCAGCATCTGGCGCGCCTTCCACACGATGGTGCCCGATCCGGTGCGCTCGCCCTTGTGCCAGCCGTTGAGCATCGGCCCGACCGACAGCGCGATCGCCGGGATGTTGACCGTCGCGGCCGCCATCAGCATCGCCGGGGTCGTCTTGTCGCAACCGATGGTCAGCACGACGCCGTCGAGCGGATAGCCGTACAGCACTTCGACCAGGCCCAGATAGGACAGGTTGCGGTCGAGACCGGCGGTCGGACGCTTGCCGGTTTCCTGGATCGGGTGGACCGGGAATTCCAGGACGATGCCGCCCATTTCGCGCACGCCCTCGCGCACCCGCTCCGCCAGCACCAGATGGTGACGGTTGCAGGGGCTCAGGTCGGAGCCGCTCTGCGCGATGCCGATGATCGGCTTGCCCGACTGAAGCTCCTCCAGCGACAGGCCGAAGTTCAGGTAACGCTCCAGATAGAGCGCCGTCATGTCGATATTGTCGGGATTGTCGAACCAGGCGCGGCTACGCAGCTTCTGGGTGGGCGTGTCGGTCATGTCAGGCTTTCAGGTCAGCGGGCGATGGAGAAACGATAGATCATGGTATGCCGGTAAGGCTTACCCGGATCGACGCGGGGGGAAACGAAGGACGGCTTGTTAGGCGAGTCGGGGAATTTCTGCGGCTCGAGCGCGATGCCGTCGCCCATGCGGTACAGATGGCCCTTCTTGCCGACATAGGTGCCGTCGAGGAAGTTGCCGGTGTAGAATTGCACGCCCGGTTCGGTCGACAGCACTTCCATCACGCGGCCCGAGGCGGGGTCCTCCAGCCGTGCGGCCAGCTGCGGCGTGGCGGTCAGCCCCTTGTCGAGCGCGAAATTATGGTCGTAGCCCTGGCCGTAGCGGATCTGCTGGTCGTTGCCGTCTCGAATGCCGTCCGCGACGACGCGGCCAGCGCGGAAGTCGAACACCGTGCCCGCCACCGGCTTCAGCTCGCCGGTCGGGATCAGCTTGGCGTCGACCGGCGTGAAGGCGGTGGCCGGGATGGTCAGCTTGTGGAAGGTCGCGCCCAGCGGCGAGCCTTCGCCGTTCAGGTTCCAGATGCCGTGGTTCGTCATGTTGATGACGGTCGGCTTGTCGGTCTTCGCCTCGAACGCGATGGTCAGCGACCCCGCCTCGTCCAGCGAATAGGTGACGGTGGCGTCGACCTTGCCGGGATAGCCCTGGTCGCCGTCCGGGCTGGTCAGCGCCAGCACCACGCTGGCGGTGGGGCCGTCCTTCATCGACACGATCTTCCACAGATGCTTGTCGAAGCCCTTGGCCCCGCCGTGGAGCGAGTTGACCTTGTCGTTCAGCGGCAGCTGATAGCTCTGGCCGTCGAGCGAGAAGCGGCCGCCCGCGATGCGGTTGGCGAAGCGGCCGACCGTGACCCCGAAGAAGTTCGGATGGTTCACATAATCCTCGGCCTTGTCATAGCCGAGCAGGACATCGGCGAACTTGCCGTTGCGGTCGGGCGCCATCAGCGACTGCAGAGTCGCGCCGTAAGTCAGGACGCGCGCCGACAGCCCGGCCTTGTTGGTCAGGGTCACCGTTTCGATGGCGCCGCCGTCGGCCGAATAGCCTGCGGGCGCGCGCTTTGCCTCGCTCGCCAGAGCGGCCGTGGAAGTCATTGCGGAGGTTACCGCTACCAAAGTAAGAAAGCTCTTGATTGACGCCATCGACATGCCTCACCCTTTCGTCGCCAGACGCCATTGACGCGCCTTTTGCGTCACTATAGTCAGACAAAATATCAGGAGCAAGCCGGTCAACGAACATCTTTTGATGATGATCGCCGGCGCAAAGGAGAGGATTGCAATGGCCGCACCACCCGTCACGTCCCGTGCCAACGGCGCAACGCCTGTCGGGGGGAAGGCGGCGAACTACGGGTCCGCCCTGACTCTCCTCGCCAGCCTGTTCTTCATGTGGGGCTTCATCACCGTCATCAACAACGTGTTGCTGCCGCATCTGCGTTCGGTGTTCGAGCTTGATTATGCCCAGACGACCCTGATCGAGTCGGTCTGGTTCATTGCCTATTTCTTCGCCTCCATCCCCTCGGCCAAGCTGATCGAGCGGGTCGGCTATCAGAAGTCGATCGTGATCGGCCTGCTCATCATGGCGGCCGGTGCGCTGGGCATGACGCTGGCCGCCAGCCTGCCGTCCTACGGCGTGACGCTGGTCATGCTGTTCGTCATCGCCAGCGGCATCACGCTGCTCCAGGTGGCGGCCAATCCGTATGTGACGGTCATCGGCCCCCCGGAAACCGGCTCGTCGCGGCTCAACCTGGTGCAGGCGTTCAACTCGCTGGGCACCACGCTGGCGCCGCTGTTCGCCGGCTATCTGATCCTCGGCCGCAGCCGCAGCGGCACCGCCGAGGCGGGGGCGACGCTGACCCAGGCGCAGCGTTATGCCGACGCCCAGTCGGTGATCCTGCCCTATGTCCTGGTCGCGATCGTGCTCGTCGTGCTGGCGGTTGTCATCGCCCGCTTCCCGCTGCCCGCGCTGGGTTCGTCGACGCAGCGCGCCGCCAAGGCCGAGCGCAAGCAGCATTCGCTGTGGAAGCATCGCAATCTGACGCTCGGCATCCCGACGATGATCGCCTATCTGCTCGCGGAAATCGGCGTCGCCAATCTGTTCGTGAACTTCGTGTCGCAGCCCAATATCGCGGCCGTCACCCACGAACAGGCGTCGCGCTATCTGTCGCTGCTGTGGGGCGGCATGATGGTCGGGCGTTTCGTCGGCAGCTTCGTGATGCAGAAGATCGCGCCGGAACGCGTACTGACCGTCTTCGCCTTCGGCGCGCTGGTCGTCGTCGCGATCGCCACCTTCACCACGGGTCCTATGGCGATGTGGGCGCTGATCGCGGTGGGCCTGTTCCACTCGATCATGTTCCCGACCATCTTCACCCTCGCCATCCGTGGCCTGGGCCCGCTGACCGAGGAAGGTTCGGGGCTGATGATCATGGCGATCGCGGGCGGCGCGCTCGTCGTCGTGCAGGGCTGGCTGGCCGATCATTACGGCCTTCAGAACTCGTTCTTCCTGACCATGGCCTGCGAAGTCGTCGTGCTCGCCTATGCGCTGTGGGGGTCGAAGCCCGCCAATATCTTCCCGGACGACACCGCCGCCTGATCCGCGGCCACAGAAAACGCAAAATGAGGGGCGGTGCCGCGAGGTGCCGCCCCTTTTTGCGTGAGAAGCACCCCGGGGTTTCGTTCCTGCCATGGCTCTGGTAATGTTACACTGTAACACGAACAATCGAAGACGACAATCATGACGCCGACGGCCGATACCGCCCCGCTCCCGCCGCCCCCCGCCCTTCCCGATCATGTCCGCATCGACCGCGATTCGACCGTGCTGGCGACGATCGACCAGCCACAGGTGACGCTGGCGGTCTGGGAGCGGACATCGCCGATCCCCGCGCCCGACCTGACCGATTTCCCGACGATCCGGTTCGCGGCGGTGACGTCCTCGGTGGCGGCGGGTATCCGCGAGGCGCTGACGGCCCTGTCCCCCGAGCCCTGGCACGACACGCTGGCCGCCGACGTGGCGCATCTGGCGGCGCTCTATGCGACCTGGACCGGCGAGGAACGGGTGGAGGTGCGGATCGAACGCGTCACCGGCAATGGCTGCTGGAAATTCCACGCCGATTATGTCGGGCTGCGGCTCATCACCACCTATTGCGGGCAGGCGACCCAGTGGCTGCCGCAGGGCGCGACCGATGACGCCACCCTCCGCGCGCTGTCGGCGGGCGATGTCGGCCTGTTCAAGGGGCGCGAGCGCGCGGGCGACCGGGCGATCATCCATCGCTCGCCGCCGATCGCGGGCACCGGCGAGGATCGGCTGCTGCTGGTCATCGATGCCCCCTGGCCGGAGGAGGAGGCATGACCAGCCTAGCCCTGCCCCGTGACGCCATGCGGACGACCACGCCACCCATCGCCGCCGCTGCCCGGCTGGCCAGCATCGATGCGGTGCGCGGGCTGGTCATGGTCATCATGCTGCTCGACCATGTGCGCGATACGCTGGGCACGCATTGGGTGGTCGGCGATCCGATGGACGCGCGCCTGGTCGCGCCTGCCCTGTTCTTCGGCCGAACGCTGGCCTCGCTCTGCGCGCCGACCTTCATCGCGCTGACCGGCTTATCGGCCTGGCTCTATGGCCAGACGCACAGCCGTGCGGAGACGAGCCGTTTCCTGCTGACCCGCGGCCTGTTCCTGATGCTGCTGGAGGTGACGCTGGTCGGCTTGGCCTGGTCGGCACAGTTTCCGCCCCAGACGCTCTGGTTGCAGGTCATCTGGGCGATCGGCGTGTGCATGATCGCGCTCGCCGGGCTGATCCATCTGCCGCGCTGGGGCGTGGCGGCGATCGGGGTGGCGATCGTCGCAGGGCACAACCTGCTCGACCCCATCACCTTTTCGCCCGACAGTCCGTGGTTCAAGCCCTGGGCGCTGATCCACAAGCGCAGCGCGTTCGAATGGATGGGGATCACCATCAAGACGACCTATCCGGTGCTGCCCTGGATCGGCGTCATCGCGCTGGGTTACGCGATCGGCCCCTGGTTCACCCGCCCGGCCGAGGAGCGACGGCGCTGGCTGACCATGCTCGGGCTGGGCCTGATCCTGGGGTTCGTCCTGTTGCGCACGGTCAACGGCTATGGCGACGCCCATTGGGCGCCTGTGCCGGGCGATGGCTTGCGCAGCGTCATGAGCTTTGTCGCGCTGACCAAATATCCGCCGTCCCTGCTGTTCCTGATGCCGACACTGGGCGTGGCGGCACTGCTGCTCGCGCTGTTCGAGGGGCGGAGCGGGTCGGTTTCGCGCAAGCTGTCGGTGATGGGCGGCGCGCCGATGGCCTTCTACCTGCTCCACCTGTACGTCCTGCGCGCGCTGTATCTGGGCGCGGTGGCGATCTGGGGCACCAATCAGGGGCAGGTGTTCGGCCTGCCCTCGGTCGGCGCGATGTGGCTGGTTTATCTGCTGCTGATCGTACCGCTCTATTACCCGACCCGGTGGTTCGCCGACTTGAAGCGCCGCCGCCGCGACCTGCGCTGGCTGCGCTATTTCTAGAACCAGGTTCGGATACCCAGAGCCAACGCCGCCCCGCCGCCACCAGCGGGGCCGTAGCGGCGTTCCCAATTGATCCCGACATAGGGCGCGAATTTGCGCGCAATCTCATAGCGCAGGCGCAGGCCCAGCTCTAGGCTGGAGACGCCCGCCGCGATCCGCTGATCGGGCACGTCCTGCGCGGCAAAGTTCACCTCCAGACGTGGTTGCAGGATCGCGCGCTGGGTAATCCGCTGGTCGACCCAGGCCTCGGTACGGGCCAGCACCTCGCCCTTGTCCGAGAGGAACAGCGCACCCTCGACATCGAACCAATAGGGGGCCAGCCCTTCGACCCCGACCACCGCATAGGTCCGTCGTGCACCCGCGCCGACATCCTGCCGCACGCCCGCTTGCAGGTTCCAATAGGGGTCGATCGCGCGCGCATAGAGCGCCTGCACCTCCGCCGTGCCGATCCGGTCGCCGAACGTCCCTTCGCCCTCGCTCTTCACGACCAGCCGGTGGATGTCGCCGCCGAACCAGCCCTCCCCATCCCAGCGATAGCCGTCGCGCCCGTCGCGGATCTGCACCTCGGCCAGATTGAACAGGACCTGCGAGAAGCGCATGCCGCCATGCTCCATCCGCATCTGCCGATCGGCGGCGGCCATGGCGGCGGGGTCGTAGAAACGGTCGGCGGCGCGGTCGCGCGGGATCGGGGGCGGCAGGGCGTTACCGACCGGCCCCGGCGCCATCCCTACCATCGCACCATGGTCCATGGCCATGCCGGGCATCGCGCTGTGATCCATCGAAGCGTCCGCGTCCGGCGCTTCAGGCGCTGGGGCGGCCGGTTTGCAATGCCCCATCGCCGCATGTTCGGGGGGGCAGGAGCCCGCCGTCGTCGACATGGTCCCCATGCCCGGCATCGCGCCGTGATCCATGGCGACAGGCACCTGGGTCGGCGTACAATGGCCCATGGCGGCATGTTCGGCCGAGCACGCCGCCGTCCGGGGCTTGGTCGCCGCTTTGGTCTTGCGAAGCGCGCGTCGACGCTGCGCCGTTTTGCGGGCGGGCTTGGCAGGTTTCGCCTTCGATTTCGTCGCAGGCGCCATGGTCATGCCAGGCATCGTCATGCCGGGTATCATGTCATGCTGATGCTGCGGCCCGGCGAGCAGCAGCAGTGCGAACGCGATCATGCCGCCGCTCCCTCATCCGCGTCCCGCCGGACGGTGACGACCTGCATCATGCCTGCATGCATGTGATAGAGCATGTGACAGTGGAACGCCCAGTCGCCCTCGGCATCCGCCGTCAGGTCGAAGGTCACGGTGCCGCCCGGTGCGACATTGACCGTATGCTTGCGCGGGGCATGGTCGCCATGCCCCGTCACCAGCTCGAAGAAATGGCCGTGCAGATGGATGGGATGCGCCATCATCGTGTCGTTGACCAAGGTGACGCGCACCCGCTCGCCCAGCCGGAACGGGATCGGCGCGGTCACGGCGTTCAGCTTCACCCCGTCGAACGCCCACATATAGCGTTCCATATTGCCGGTCAGATGGATGGTCAGCGCGCGCGAAGGGGTGCGGGTATCGGGATTGACCTTCACGCTCATCAGGTCGCGATAGGTCAGGACGCGGTGACCGACATCGGCCAGCCCCTGTGGCGGCTCGCCCGTGCGGTCGACCGGCATCGGCGCGACCGTCTGGACGACGGGCGTGCGCGGCAGGCCGGGGGCGTTGGCGAAGTCGCGCATCCTATGGCTCATCTGGCCGTGATCCATCGGGACCGCAGCACCGGGCTGGCAATGCCCCATCGCGGCATGTTCGGGCGAACAGCCGCCCGCCATGGCGCCGTGGTCCATGCCGCCCATCCCCATATCCTTCATCGTCGCCAGCGGCCGGGGGCGCAGCGCCGGGACAGGCGCGACCATCCCCATCCGGGGGGCCAGCGTGCCCCGCGCCATGCCCGATCGATCCCATGCCTCGGCGACCAGCGTATAGGCGCGGTCCTGGGTCGGCGTTACGATCAGGTCATAGGTCTCGGCGACCGCGATCTGAAGCTCGTCGACCGTCACCGGCCGCACATCCTGCCCATCGGCCTGCACCACGGTCAGCGTCAGGCCGGGGATACGAAGGTTGAAATTGGTCATCGCCGACGCGTTCACCACCCGCAGCCGCACCCGCTCCCCAGGCGAGAACAGCCCGGTCCAATTGTCCGCCGGACCATGGCCGTTGACCAGATAGCGATAGGTCGCCCCCGTCACGTCGGACACGTCGCTGGGGTCCATCCGCATCCGCCCCCAGTCCAGCCGCTCGCGCAAGGGCTGGTCCCTGCCCGCCAGCAGCCCGGCCAGCGTCTGCTTCTGATAGTTGAAATATCCGCCCTGCAGCTTCAACCGGCGAAAGATCGCATGGGGGTGGAGCGGACTGTGATCGGACAGCAGTACCACATGCTCGCGATCCGAAGCGATGGGATCGGCCCCGGCGGGATCGATCACGATCGGGCCGTACAGCCCCTCCTGCTCCTGAAGCCCCGAATGGCTGTGATACCAATAGGTCCCGGCCTGCACGACGGGGAATTCATAGGTGAAGCGGCCGCCCGCCGGAATGCCCGGAAAGCTGATCCCCGGCACCCCGTCCATCTGAAAGGGCAGCAGCAACCCGTGCCAGTGGATCGAGCTTTCCTCATCCAGCGCGTTGACCACGGTGATCCGCGCCCGCTGCCCCTCGCGCAGTCGGATCAGCGGCGCGGGGGCCGATCCGTTGATGCCGATCGCATGATAGGGCTTGCCGTCGATCATCATGTGCTGGCGCGCGATGGTCAGGGTGATGTCGGGGCCGATCAGCTCAACGCGCGGCGTGACACCATGCTGCTGTGCCCAGGCAGGCATGGCGGCAAGAGTGGTCAGGCCGACGCCCCCGGCCAGAAGGTCACGGCGGCGTATCGCGGTCGTCGGGTCAATCATGCCCCCTTATACGCATGGGGGCCGCCCTCCCCTCACCCGGCCCCTAACCCGGTCTGGTCGCGCAAGGCGGCGCGCGCCCGGCGGATGCGCAGTTCGACGGCCTTGACGCTCACGCCGAGCGCCTCCGCCGCCTCGGCCTGACTCAGCCCCTCGACCGCGCAGAGGATCAATGGCTCGCGCAACGCCGTGGGCAAGGCGTCGAGCGCGGCCAGCGTATGCGCCAGCGAATCCCGCTCGATCGCCGCCGCCTCGCCCCCGATCCGATCGTCGGCCACCTCGGCCGCCGCCTCAACCGGCAGCACCCGCGCCAGCATTGCGCGCACCCGCCGCCGCCGCGCCCAGTCGCGGCATTTGTTGAGCGCGATCCGGCTGAGCCAGGCGCGCAGGCTCCGTGTCTCGTCGAACCGGCCCAGCGCGCCATGCGCCGCGACGAAGCTCTCCTGCACTAGATCCAGCGCCTCGTCGGCATCGCGGACCTGCGCCAGGATCAGGCGATACAGCGCCGCCTTGTGCCGCGTGACGATCGCGGCATAGGCGCCCGGCCGCCCGCCTCTGGCCAGCGCGACCAGATCGCCGTCCGCCAGCCCCGCCAGATCGCGCTCCCCCACGTGCCCGATTATCGGCCTGTGTCGGTCAGCTTGGCCGCCACCAACCGATCGAAGGTCGCCGCCTGATCGGGGCGAAGGAGGCTACGCATCGCAAAGACATGCGCCAGCGTCGCCTTTTGCAGCTCACCCATGCTGTGATGCACCGCATCGATGGCTTGCGTGACCTGCGGGCCGTCACGATGCTCCGCCTCGATCGCGGCGGCCAGCCGGGCATTATCGCCGCGAAGCCGCGCCTCCAGCTCGGCGCGCCGCACCGCGAACTGCGCCTCCAGCCGGTCGAGCGCGACGGCCTGCTTCGGATCGAGCGCGATGTCGCGGTGGATCAACACATGGATGTCGCTGGCCTGCGGCTCGGCGGGCATCAGCAACCGGCACCCGATCGCCACCCCGGCGAGCGCCGCGACGAACGCGATCACCAGCGTCAGCAGATGCCGCCGCCCCGATTTGCCAATCACCCCGCTCATCGGCCGAGCAACAGCGTCGAGGGCGCCAGGCCCGCATCGAGCGCGACGACGGCGACCGGCCGCTCCCGCGCCTCGATCCGCCCCGCGACCGCTCCGCCCCCGACGATCCCCAGCATCAACGCCGCGCCACCCGCCAGCACCAGCCCGCGTGGCGACAGGCCGCCCGCTTCCGAAGACCCGACATCGATCGCGGTCGCAACGCGTTGCTCCAACCCATCCAGGGACGCTGGCGGACGAATATGCGCCAATCGGGCGAGATCGCGGTCGAACGGGTCGGTCATCATCAAACCCTTACGCAAAAACGGTGGCCACCCCTCACGAGGCGGATAGGATCAGAATATGGACATGGCCACGCTTCGCAACATCGGCGCTTTCGCGCCCCTATTGGCAGACCCGGATTTCACGGCGGGCGCTTGGACCGAACCCCAGCGATCCGCCGAAGGCGTCATGACGATGGCCTGGTTCCGCTTGTCCGAACCCGCCGCCGCCTTCGTCACTGCGATCGCCAGCGAGGACGTGGCCGCCCATTATCTCCGGCCCGTGGACGACGAAACCCGTTCCACGGCCATGCACATGATCGAGCACCCTTCCGCCCTCGCCAATGCGAGCGTCGAACAGATCGGCTGGATCCTGACATATCTGCTGCGGGCCGATCGGTTCGTGGAGGGATCGCTGGCCCAGGCATTCGACACCGGCCTGATGCGCGCCATCGCCGACCGCGCCGTCATTCTGAGCGAAAGGGCCTGAAAACCAAAAACCCCGCTAAGCTTGCGCCTAGCGGGGTTTTCGATGGTGGGCGTGGCAAGGATTGAACTTGCGACCCCTGCGATGTCAACACAGTGCTCTACCACTGAGCTACACGCCCGCCGGAGGCCGGGCAATTAGCAGTTTCGGCGGGGCTGGCAAGCCCTAAATCGCGCCGTCGGCCGATTCTTTTGCAAAAAGTCGATCCACCTCCATCACCAGGTCGCGCAGGTGGAAGGGTTTGGACAGGACGCGAGCGTTTGGAACCGCCTGCCCGGCCTTCAGCGTGACCGCCGCAAAGCCGGTGATGAACATCACGCGCAGGTCGGGCACCAGCGAGGCGGCGCGTTGCGCCAGCTCGATACCGTCCATCTCGGGCATGACGATATCGGTCAGCAGCAGGTCGAAATGTTCGCTCTCCAATAAAGGCATCGCCGCCGTGCCCCGATCGACCGCCGTCACCCGGTAGCCGGATCGCGTCAGCGCCCGTGTCAGATACTCACGCATGACCTCGTCGTCTTCGGCCAGCAGGATATGGAACATCGCGTCATCCCGATTCATGTCGAAGGCCAGCTTAGCGGCGGGGCGGTTAAGATTTCCAGACCATTGCCCGCATCCGATTGCCGCCATAGGATTGGCGCTAATGGCCAGCCCGAGCTTCGGCGCATCCTTTCAGAGCTTTGGCGATCCGGTGCCCTCGGGGCCGGTGGTGATCTCGGTTTCGCATGGCGGGCGTGCCTATCCGCCGGAGCTGGTCGCCGCGCTGCGGGTGCCGGTCGCCGCCGTGATGGCGCTGGAGGACCGGCTGATCGACCAGGTCGGCCTGGCCGCGCATGAGGGCGAGCCGATGCTGGTCCAGACCACCCCGCGCGCCTGGATCGACCTGAACCGCGACGAGCGCGAGCGCGATCTGCTGATCGACGAAGGCGCGCGGATGGCACCGCGCGCGTCCGCCAAGCTGCGCAGCGGGCTGGGCCTGGTGCCGCGCCGGGTGGCGGGGCATGGCGATATCTGGGCGCGACGCTTCACCAATGCGGAGATCGTGGCGCGGATCGAAACGGATCATCGCCCCTATCATCATGCGCTGGCCGAGCGGCTGGCGGCGGCGCGGGCGCGGTTCGGGGTGGCGGTGCTGCTCGACCTGCATTCGATGCCGCCGCTGGGGGCACCGGGGCTGGTGCCCCGCATCGTCATCGGCGACCGACATGGCACGACGGCCGCCACCCGCTTCGTCCGCCGGATCGAAGCGGAGGCACGCGGTGCTGGTTTCGCCGTGACCCGCAACGCGCCCTATGCCGGGGGACATATCGTGGAGCGGCATGGCGATCCCCGACGGGGCGTGCACGCGATCCAGCTGGAGCTCGACCGCTCGCTCTATCTGGATGCGGCGCTGGAGGCGCCGGGGCCGGGCTTCGACGCGACGGTCGCGCTGGTGCGTCGCATCCTGACCGCCCTGACCGCCGAAGCGCTGGGTCCGCCAAAGGCGATGGCCGCCGAATAAAAAACCGCCTCGCGCAAGGGGGAAGAGCGCGAGGCGGCCAAGGTTCAGGGAGGAGACACGCTGAAAGCGTGTCGCACGACACCGCGAAAGGGGGGACACGATGTCGTACTGGTATAAATAAGAAGGGGCCTATTTGGTTCAACCCCCGCCCCCGCAATTCGTCATTTTTTCGTAACGGGTGGTGGCGGGACGGGTGAGCGTCCGCTCGACAAACTGCGCGGGGCTGTCGCCGCTCGATGCATTGCCACTCACGACCTCCCAATCGCAGACGTTCCTACAGCCAAACTTCCTGCACCGGGTCTGCTCGCTCAAATTCCCAATTTCGCGCCATATTCAGTACGTCATCGAACGACTCTTCCGGATGAGAAGTCGTGCATAGAAAGCGGCCAGGGGTGGAGCCGTCTCCCACAACAAGCCAGTCTATTGTTTCCTCTAGTTCCTCGCACCCAGGTCCGTAGATGGCTAACAGCGACACACCGTCAGCAAGACACTGCTCTACGAATGCTGTCAGTTGGCTCTCATCCTTGATGGGACTGTAAAGGATGATTTTGCGCGCGAATGGCATGGCCGGGAGGATAGGCAACGCCCCCAACGCCTGCAAGCCAGTGGAAAAGGGTATTGGTCAGGTCGTCCCGGTACCCTTGTCGTAGAGGTATAGCGTCACCGGACACATTTCTTCATTGCCCCACGCGATTGCTTCCGCGACAGTGACATTCTCACGCTCGTCGTAGGTCAAATCGTCATCAGTCGATCGCTGTTGGTCCGCATCCTCGCAAGCATTGTCATGCGAAGTCGCCTCGATGATGGCGTTAACCTCGCGCCAGCGATACGGCCTCGTTCGCCTGTCGATGATGTTGCAGATCATGCCGCGAACTTAGTGGCAGCCCAACATCATGCAACGTCCGCTTTCCACCAGTTCCAAACGTCTATATTGACTGCGCAACGCCGCCGACATGCGCTTTTGCCGATTAGCAGAGTATTCAGTCGGCCACCCGTTCGAGAGTGTCGAAGAGCGACATTCACCCCCGCCGGAAACTCATCCGCGTCAGCACGCCATCGCGCAGCAGGAAATGGTGGCGCAGCGCCGCCGCGACATGGATCGCGACCAGCACGAGCATCGTCCAGCCGAGAATCTCATGCGCCTCATGTCCGAACCCTGCGGCGGCCTTGCCGATCGGCAGGGGCGGCACGTCGAACAGGCCGAACCAGCTGACCGGGCGCGGCACGGCGCGGCCGGAGCCCATCGCCCAGCCGGTCAGCGGCATGGCGATCATCAGAAAATACAAGATCATGTGGAGCGCATGGGCGCTCCCGCGTGCCCAGGCCGGGATTTCGGCGGGCAGCGGCGGCGGGCGGTGGCCCAGTCGCCAGACGATCCGTGCCACCGTCAGCGCCAGCACGGTCAGGCCGATCGCCATGTGCAGCGGGATGGTGCCCTTGAGCAGGCTCTCATGGAGCAGCCCGATGGCAAGGTTCGCCACGACCAGGCCTGCGATCGTCCAGTGAAAGACGATCGCGACCCGGCTGTAGCGCGGACTGGAGGAAAGGACCGGCCCGCGCATCGGGATCAGCCGACCGGCTGAAGCTGCGGCTGCGGCATCTTGCCCAGCTGCGCCTGACGGGCGAAGATGTCGCGCATCAGCGAGAGCGAGAAGAGGTGCGCATAGAGCAGCGGCAACATGCCCGACTGGCTCATCTTGCGCAGCTGGTCCCCGCGCAGGTCGACCAACTTTTCCTCGTTAACCATCTGGAAGCCGCGATAGACGAAGGGCTGGTCCGCGCCGTCCGGCTGGATCGAGACTTCGCCGTCCATCAGCAGACCCATTTCGCCCAGCTCCTTCATGAAGTTCTGGGTGCGGGCGCCCGCCTGTTCGAACGATTCGTTGAACTGGAGGATATTCTTGGTCAGCTCGCTCGGCTGGTTGCCGTCGAACAGCGCATCGCCGTCGTCGAACGCACCGATCGTCGGCGAGGTCGGGTCGAAGCACAGCGACAGCTCTTCCGACTCGGGGCGCAGGCGGGCCAGCATGTACGGATAGCGGCGGATATAGGCGGGGACGTAGAAGTTCGTCTCGGTCAGGCGGCCTTCATCATCGACGAAGACGTTCACGCCCTCGTTCAGGCCCATCAGCGCCAGCGGGATCGGCTGGTCGCCGACCGAGAAGACGATCGGCATGAAACGCTGCACCAGCGGAAATTCGTCCACGGTGACGGGGATGGCGTGCTGGCCGACCAGGAAGGGCGCGGTCTCCTGCGGGCGAACCTTGTAGTTCGCATGAGCCTCGCTCGAAAGCGGCTCCAGGCCGTTGTAGAAAAGCGGAAGGGACGGCGCGCTCGCCATGATAATCTCCAAAAAACTTACCCGCGCGAGCCCCCCGGCCGCGCGTCGTGGCTTCGTGTCTATGGGCCTAGCGCCTCATGCGCAAGCGACGAGCTTGCCCGGATTGAACAGACCGTGCGGATCGAGCGCCGTCTTGATGGCGCGGATCGCCGCGACCCGTTCGGGCGACAGGCGGGCGAGTTCGTCGCGCTTCATCTGGCCGATGCCGTGTTCGGCCGAAATCGTGCCGCCCGCCGCCATCACCAGATCATGGATGAAGCGGGTGATCGTCGCGGCATCCTCGGCATAGAAACGGTCGCGATCGGTGCCGGGGGCGGCGCGGACGTGGAAATGGATATTGCCGTCGCCCAGATGCCCGAAGCCCGAGGCATGGGTGCCGGGGAAGCGCGCGTCGCACGCCGCCGCCGCCTCGACCATGAAGCGCGGCATGGCGTCGACGGGCACCGCGATGTCATGCTGCACCGCCGGGCCCAGCGCGCGTTCGGCATCGGACAGCGAATGACGGAGCAGCCAGAACGCCTCGGATTGCGCCTGCGACGCGGCGATCACCGCATCGGCGGCCACGCCGTCCTCCAGCGCGTGGGCGAGTTGCGCTTCCAACAGGGCGGTGGGATCGGCTTGCGCGTCGCCGGTCACCGCCTCGATCAGGACGTGCCAGGGGTGCGCGCCCGCTAGCGGAGAGCGCGCGCCGGGCAGATGCGCGACGGCGGCGGCCAGGCTTTCGGCGGGCAGGATCTCGAAGCTCTCGATCATGTCGGTCACCGCCTGCAACCGGCGCAACAGACTCAGGCCTGCCGCCGGATCGGCGAGCCCGACCCAGGCGGTCGCCGAGCGCGCGATACCGGGGGCCAGCCGCAGCGCGGCGGCGGTGACGATACCCAGCGTCCCCTCCGCGCCGATCAGCAACTGACCCAGATCATAGCCGCGATTGTCCTTCTTCAGCGCCGACAACCCGTCATAGAGCGATCCGTCGGGCAGCACCGCCTCCACGCCCAGCGTCAGCCCGCGCATCGTGCCGAAGCGCAGCACCTGCGTGCCCCCCGCATTGGTAGAGACGAGCCCGCCGATTGTCGCATTGCCCTTGGCCCCCAGCGTCAAAGGAAAGCGCCCGCCCTCGGCCTCGGCGGCGGCGTGCAGATCGGCGAGGATCACCCCCGCCTCGGCGACCACCATGCCCGCCTCCGCATCCACCCGGCGGATGCGATTCATCCGCCGGGTGGACAGGATCAGCGCCGATCCGTCGGCGGGCGGCGTTGCTCCGCCGACCATCGAGCTGTTCCCCCCTTGCGGCACCAACGGGACATGATGCTCGGCCGCCGCGCGCAGCACCGCCTGCACCTGGCCCGTGTCGGCCGGGGCGAGGATCGCAGGCGCATGGCCGGAAAAGCGCCGCCGCCAGTCGATTTCCCACGGCGCGATCAGCGCGGGGTCGGTGACGATGCCCTTGTCCCCCAATATGGGCTTCAGGGCCTGGAGCATTGCGGTCTGGGCGGGGGTCATCACGGGGGTCAGTTAGGTCAGGTTCATAAAGCGTTCAATCATCGTCCCTATGAAGGGATCCCGCCGACATGCTGTCCCGCCATCGAAACCTGATCGCCATCGCCCTGATGACGCTGACGACGCCCGCCCTGCTGGGGGCGACCGACCACTATGCCCGGGCCCAATATGCGCAGGTCATCATCCATGAGCGCGTCGTCATCCGCGTGCCCCGGGCCGCGCCGCCGCCCGCCACGCCAAACCGCTGGAAGGAGCGCAAAGGGCCGCGCTGCATCCCCGCCCAGCAACTGGCGGGCGCGCTTCCGGCCGAGGAAGGCGCGGTCGACATCGTCCTTACCGGCGGCAAGCGTGTCCGCGCCCGGCTGATCCGCGCCTGTCGCCAGATCGATTATTATTCCAGCTTCTATATCCGCCCCGGGCCGGACGGCCAGATTTGCGCCGGACGCGACCCGATCCGCACGCGGGCGGGCCGCACCTGCGAGATCGAGCGGTTTCGCACCTTGGTTCCGGTTCGCTGAGCAGATCCCACTAATTGCGGCACCTCCAGCCATTCGATCGAATTGGAACGGGCCCTCGCCGCCAGCACGCCCCTCCCGCTTGCGAGTTTCAGGTCGGTCATGCCCCCGGCATGACCTAAACGATGCGGGGCATCGTTTACCTGCAACTGGGATGGGGGAGGGCATGCCACAAGCGATACTCTCGGTGAGACTCCTTGCCCTCCCCCGACCCCTCCCGCCTGCGGGAGGGGAGCAAGAAGGAAAGATGACGTCAGGATTCGTAAGTATTGCCCCCTCACAACTGTGGAAAACTTGACTTTCGCCGCCAAATCCGCAAGCGGCTAGGGCTGCTGGGCGCGTGCGGGGCGATTCCCATTCCGCACCAAATTCCGGAAAATTGCATGAGCTTTGCCGATCTCGGCCTCTCCGACGAACTTCTCAAGACGGTCACCGACGCCGGCTATACCGAGCCGACGCCGATTCAGGCCTCCGCCATCCCCTCCGTGCTGATGATGCGCGACATCATCGGCATTGCGCAGACGGGGACGGGCAAGACCGCCGCCTTCGTGCTGCCGATGATCGATATCCTGGCGCATGGCCGTAGCCGCGCGCGGATGCCGCGCAGCCTGATCCTGGAGCCGACGCGCGAACTCGCCGCGCAGGTCGCCGAGAATTTCGAGAAATACGGGGCCGGCCAGAAGCTTTCGATGGCGCTGCTGATCGGCGGCGTGTCGATGGGTGACCAGATCAAGGCGCTGGAAAAGGGCGTCGACGTGCTGATCGCGACGCCGGGCCGGTTGATGGACCTGTTCCAGCGCGGCAACATCCTGCTGACCGGCTGTTCGATGCTGGTCATCGACGAAGCCGACCGGATGCTCGACATGGGGTTCATCCCCGATATCGAGGAAATCTGCACCAAGCTGCCCAAGCAGCGCCAGACGCTGCTCTTCTCCGCGACCATGCCGCCGCCGATCAAGAAGCTGGCCGACAAGTTCCTGGAAAATCCCAAGACGATCGAGGTCGCGCGTCCCGCCTCGACCAACATCAACATCACCCAGTTCGTGGTGCCGGTCGCACCCCAGTCGTTCGAGAAGCGCAAGCGCCTGCGCCAGCTGCTGGGGCAGGAAGAGGTTCGCACCGCGATCATCTTCTGCAACCGCAAGACGACGGTGCGCGAGCTGAACAAGTCGCTCAAGCAGCACGGCTTCCGCTCGGGCGAAATCCATGGCGACATGGAACAGCCGCAGCGCCTGGCCGAGCTGGAGCTGTTCAAGCGTGGCGACATCAACATCCTCGTCGCCTCGGACGTCGCGGCGCGCGGGCTGGACATCAAGGGCGTCAGCCACGTCTTCAACTTCGACGCGCCCTGGCACCCGGACGATTATGTCCACCGCATCGGCCGGACGGGGCGTGGCGGCGCGACCGGCACCGCCTATACCTTCGTCGCGCCGGATGACGCCGAGAATCTTGAGAATATCGAGAAGCTGACCGGCCAGAAGATCGACCGGCTCGAACTGCCCGCCCCGGCGGAAGAGGAGCGCCCCGCCCGCCGCACCCGCCGCGACCGTGCCCCCCGTCCGGTCGAGGTCGACGTCGAGGCCACTCCGGCGGCCGAAGCGGTCGAGGACGCGCCCCGCGCTCGCCCCGCTCGCAGCCGTCGCGAGGAACCACGCCGCGAGCAGGTTCAGCGCGAACAGCCTCGTCGGGAAGACCCGCGCGAGGCTCGTAACGACGACCGTCGTCGCGACCGTCGCCGCCCCCATCAGGACGAGACGCCCGATGACGGCAGCTGGAACGGCCCGATCCCGGACTTCCTGAAGGTCTCGTTCGGGATCTGACGCTGTCCATGTCGCTCGACATCATCAGCTTCGTCGAACCCCAGTCGCCAAGCGTCGCGAGCCCGTGCGTCAATGTCTGCACAATGGATAAGGCGACCGGCTGGTGCCTGGGCTGCGCGCGCACCATCCGCGAGATTTCGAACTGGAGCGCCAAACCTGCCGAGGAACGCCGCGCGATCCTGTCGGCGCTTCCCGCCCGCAAGGCCGAACTGGCGGCGCGCCAAGGCTGAGGCCTTCCCTGACCCCGTTCAGCCTGAGGGAAGTCGAAGGCCAAGGGAAAAACCTCGCCGCGAGGGATTCCAGCCTAGCCGCGATGAATCAGCGTGGCCTTCGACTTCGCTCAGGCGGAACGGAGGGCTGGATGGGGTGCGCGGTGTTCTTTAGAGCATGATGACATGAGATTAACTCACCCCTCCCCTTCAGGGGAGGGGCCGGGGGTGGGGCGTCTCCGCAAGCGTGCAGCCCGTGGCGAGGCCCCACCCCAACCCCTCCCCTGAATGGTAGGGGCTCTCCTTGGTTCAACGCAACGTTGTC
>DXIH01000024.1 GCA_019112965.1 Candidatus Sphingomonas excrementigallinarum
ACCGCTATCTCAACGACTGGCGGCACCATCTGCTCGACGCGGCGGTCAACGACCCGCATCTGTCGCGGAAAGACGCGGCCGAGGCGGAGAGCCTGATCGAACAGATCATGGCGACCACCGACGTCCACCCGATCGACGCGCGCGACTATACCCGCGATCTGGCGTTCAGCTTCTTCAGCAAGGCCAGCGATCCTGCCATTGCGGTTCGCGATCTGGAAAAGATCATCGAGGTCATGCTGGAGGAAAGCGAGACCCGCGCGAACCGCGAACGTGCGGTGCAGGCTTTCCAGACCGAGATGACCGAGGATCGCTTCGCCGAGCAGACGCGGTGCCATGCGGCGCACGCGCAATCGCGCGACGAACTCTATCGCTGGCTGGAAGAGGCCCGCGACCTGGCGGAAAAGCAAGCAGGGGAGGCCGCTTGATACGGCAGCCTTCCGGCCCCATATCCGGGGCATATTGGGCGACCCACGCCCACACTGGAAAATTACGCATGGCCCCCTCACCCGCTTGCATGAATGGCGAGCGGTGTGACAGAGGCCGGGCACGGAACCCCGAGGGCATTTGATGGCGAAGGCGAATATGGCGGCGGATACGACCGATACCACGGAAACGGGCGATGCGCCGCTGATCGACCTGAACGAGGCATCGATCAAGAAGTTGATCGCGCGCGCCAAGAAGCGCGGCTACATCACCTATGACCAGCTGAACGAAGCGCTGCCGCAGGACCAGATGTCCTCCGACCAGCTCGAGGATATCATGGCCGCCCTCAATGAAATGGGCGTCAATATCGTCGAGAATGAGGAGCAGGGCGAGGACGGCGAGTCCGAAGAGGAAGCCGACGACGCCGCCGATGCGACCGACGCGGACGGCGATGGCGGCCCGCAGCCCGAGGCCAAGAAGAAGGAAACCGTCGATCGCACCGACGATCCGGTTCGCATGTACCTGCGCGAGATGGGTGCGGTCGAACTGCTGAGCCGCGAGGGCGAGATCGCTATCGCCAAGCGGATCGAGGCGGGTCGCGACACGATGATCCTGGGGCTGTGCGAAAGCCCGATCACCTTCAACGCGATCATCGACTGGTCGACCGCGCTGAACGAAGGCACGATGCAGCTGCGCGAGATCCTCGATCTCGACGCCATGTTGTCCAAGGACGCCGGTCCGGAAAATCTGGGCGAGGAGGACGAGGACGACAATGGCGAGATCAGCGCCAAGAACGCCGGTCCCCAGTTCAAGGAAGAAGAAGAGCCGGAAGAGCCCTCGCTCGATGACGAGGATGGCGAGGGCGGCGAGCGCCGCGGCCCCCGCGCCGAGGACGAGGAAGAGGACAACACCCTGTCCCTCGCCCAGATGGAGGAAACGCTCAAGCCGCAGGCGTTGGAGAAGTTCGCCAACATCACCGCGATCTACAAGAAATTCTCGAAGATCCAGCAGCAGCGCCTGGAATCCATGGCGCTGGGCGGCGAGCTGTCGGCGGCCGAGGAGCGCAAGTACCATAAGCTGCGCGAAGATCTGACCGCCGAGGTCGAGAGCGTCCAGTTCCACAACGCCAAGATCGAATTCCTGGTCGACCAGCTCTATGCCTATAACCGCCGCCTGACCGCGCTGGGCGGCCAGATGCTGCGCCTGGCCGAGCGGCACAAGGTCAACCGCAAGGACTTCCTGGACCGTTATCTGGGTCACGAGCTGGACGAGAACTGGCTCGATACCGTGCGCGGCGTTGACAAAAAGTGGGGCAATTTCGCCAGCAACGAAGCCGCCACCGTCGACCGCATCCGCAGCGAGATCGCCGACATCTCGCAGCAGACCGGCATGGCGCTGACCGAATTCCGCCGCATCGTGAACATGGTGCAGAAGGGCGAGCGCGAGGCGCGTATCGCCAAGAAGGAAATGGTCGAGGCGAACCTGCGCCTCGTCATCTCCATCGCCAAGAAATACACCAATCGCGGCCTGCAGTTCCTGGACCTTATCCAGGAGGGCAATATCGGCCTGATGAAGGCGGTCGATAAGTTCGAATATCGCCGCGGCTACAAGTTCAGCACCTACGCCACCTGGTGGATTCGTCAGGCGATCACCCGCTCGATCGCCGACCAGGCGCGGACCATCCGCATCCCGGTCCACATGATCGAGACGATCAACAAGCTGGTGCGCACCAGCCGCCAGTTCCTGCACGAGCAGGGCCGCGAACCGACCCCGGAGGAGATGGCCGAGCGCCTCTCCATGCCGCTGGAGAAGGTGCGCAAGGTGATGAAGATCGCCAAGGAGCCGATCTCCCTCGAAACGCCAATCGGCGACGAGGAAGATTCGCATTTGGGCGACTTCATCGAGGACAAGAACGCGGTCATTCCGGTGGACGCGGCGATCCAGGCGAATTTGAAGGAAACGGTCACCCGTGTCCTGGCCAGCCTGACCCCGCGCGAAGAGCGCGTGCTGCGCATGCGCTTCGGCATCGGCATGAACACCGACCACACGCTGGAAGAAGTCGGCCAGCAATTCTCGGTCACGCGCGAACGCATCCGCCAGATCGAGGCCAAGGCGCTCCGCAAGCTGAAGCACCCCAGCCGCAGCCGCAAGATGCGCAGCTTCCTCGACCAGTAAGGTCGGACGCGACGAAACGGAAAAGCCGTCGACCACCAGGTCGGCGGCTTTTTTTGTGGGTCATCGCCTGTTTCCCTCATCCCGACAGCGATAGACCGGCCCTTCACCAGCCATCTCGCACGCCGGGACCTAGAGTGAGATGACATGAGATGAACTCACCCCTCCCCTTCAGGGGAAGGGCCGGGGGTGGGGCGCCTCCACAAGCGTGCTGCCCGTGGCAAGGCCCCACCCCAACCCCTCCCCTGAAGGGGAGGGGCTCTCCTTGGTTCAACGCAACGTCATCACGGTCTAAGGGACTGACATGGATATTCGCCGAGACGATCCGACCGCGCCGCACGTCGCCGATCTGCTTGCCTATCACCTGCGCGATATGCGCGCCGAGGCGGAAGACTTTTCTTTCGCGCTCGACGCCTCCGCGTTGGCCGATCCCCGCATTTCCTTTTGGACGATCTGGGACGGCCCCGCGCTGGCTGGTTTCGCCGCGTTGAAGCAACTCGCCCCCCGGCATGGCGAAGTGAAATCCATGCGGGTCGCCCCCGGCTTTCTGGGCCGGGGTATCGGCCGTGCGCTGCTCGACCATGTCATCGCGGAGGCTCGGCGTCGTGATTATGATCGGATCAGCCTGGAAACGGGGACCACTTCGCCATACCAGCCTGCCGTCGCGCTCTATCGCAGCGCGGGTTTCCAATCCTGCGATGCCTTTGCCGATTACCGGGCGAGCCCGCACAATCAGTTCTTCACGCGCGATCTGACCGGCTGATCGGTGCCGCCACTCGGCGCATCCGGTGGCTTTGGGCTCCACAATCGGGCCCGAGGACGATAATTGCCGCCGGATGAAACGCCTGCTCCCGCTGCTCGCCCTGCTGATCGCAGCCGCCCCCGCCAACCAGAATGTGCCCCGCCCCGGCACTGTCCGGGTGCAGCTCAACACCTCGGAGGGACCGATCGTCGTCGCGCTCGACACGCGGCATGCGCCCGCGACGAGCAGGAACTTCCTCGCCTATGTCGACGATGGGCGGTTCGATGGCACCAGTTTCTACCGGGCGGCGCGGGATAAGCGCGATCCCAAGAAGGGCTTCGTGCAGGGCGGCATCCGTACCGACGCACGCCGCATCCTGCCCCCCTTCCCGCTCGAGACGACGGCCAAGACCGGGATCAAGCATCTCGACGCCACCATCTCGATGGCGCGGGGGAGCACGCCCTCGTCGGCGGGCGGCAATTTCTTCATTACCGTAGGCCCGACGCCCGGCATGGACGCGCGGCCCGGCTATGACGGCTATGCCGCGTTCGGCCATGTTGTCGCGGGCATGGAGACGGTGAAGAAGATCCTCGCCAAGCCCTCGGGTGGCGGACAGGACGCGATGAAGGGGCAGATGATCCTGAAGCCCGTCACGCTGATCTCCGCCAAGCGGCTGGACGGCAAGCCGCAGCCAACGAAGGAGCCGCGCATGTGGCTCTACAATTTCGGGGGATAGACGCCCCCTCTCTAACGCTCGTTCAGCCTGAGCGAAGTCGAAGGCCACGCATAAGCATCCGCGACACGGCGGACCTATGGCTCGTTAGAGCAAGATGACATGAGATGAACTCACCCCTCCCCTTCAGGGGAGGGGCCGGGGGTGGGGCGCCTCCGCAAGCGTGCGGCCCGTAGCGAGGCCCCACCCCAACCCCTCCCCTGAAGGGAAGGGGCTCGCCTTGGTTCAAGGCAACGTCATCACGGTCTAAATACAAAACCCCTTGGCCTTCGACTTCGCTCAGGCTGAACGGAGGGCAGTATTTCTGGCCCGGCTGGACGGAGGATGGGAACAGAAAAAAAGGGCGGCGGCACCGCGTGGTGCCACCGCCCCTTCCCTGTCGAACCGATAAGCGGTTCGCAGCGCCGATTACTCGGCGGCTGCGGTGCCCTTGGCCGGACGCGTGTCGCGACGCTCGGCGATACGCGCCGACTTGCCGGTGCGGCCACGCAGATAGTACAGCTTGGCACGACGCACGGCGCCCTTGCGGACGACATCGATCGAGTCGATGTTCGGCGAGTAGAGCGGGAAGACGCGCTCCACGCCCTCACCGAAGGAGATCTTGCGGACGGTGAACGACGAGCCCATGCCCTTGTTCGAGCGGGCGATGCAGACGCCCTCATAGAACTGGACGCGGGTGCGCTCGCCTTCGACGACCTTCACACCGACCTTCAGCGTGTCGCCGGGGCGGAATTCCGGGATCTTCTTCGTCTCGTTGAACTTGGCGATCTGCTCAGCTTCGATCTGCTGGATCACGTTCATGACACTATTCCTCAATCGTCGCCGCGCGCCAGAGGGCGACCGACCCGAACGCCCTCATGACGTTCCCAAAGGTCCGGCCGCCTTGACCGTGTATCCTCGCAAGCCATGGCATGACGCCATTTCGCGATTTTCGCATGATCCCCCGATCGCAGCACTTCAGGGATCGTGCGCCCTTCCCACTCAGCAGGTCGGGTATATTGCGGATATTCAAGGAGGCCGCTTTCGAAGCTTTCCTCGACTCCACTGGAAGCCGCGCCCATTACGCCGGGAAGCAGCCGAACGCAAGCGTCGAGCAGCACCAGCGCGCCCATCTCGCCCCCCGAAAGGATATAGTCGCCGATCGACACCTGTTCGATCCCGCGCGCCTCGAACAGGCGCTCGTCGAATCCCTCGAACCGGCCGCACAGCACGGTGACACCCGGCCCCGCCGCGATTTCGCGCACGCGCGGCTGGGTCAAGGGGCGCCCACGCGGCGTCATCGCCAGCACGGGCCGGTCGTCGGCGACCGAGTCGACCGCCGCCGCTAGCACATCGGCGCGCAGCACCATGCCCGCACCGCCACCCGCAGGCGTGTCGTCGACCGAGCGATGCTTGTCGGTGGCGAAATCGCGGATCTGCACCGCCTCCAACGCCCAGCGATCCTCGCGCAGCGCCCGCCCCGCCAGCGAATGGCCCAGAGGTCCGGGAAACATCTCAGGGTAGAGCGTCAATATCGTCGCGCGGAAGGTCACAGCGTCCAGTTCTCGATAGTCAGGCCGGGGATGTCGGCGAAGTCGGCTTCGTTGTCGGTGATGACCGTGCTGCCCAGACTGAGAGCATGGGCTGCGAGCAGCCGATCGAACCGACCGCGGCGAAAGGGAAGCTGCGCATAGCAGCGTGCGGCGGCCTCGTCGAACGGCAGGATCGGCATTTGCGTCGTCAGTTGCTGCAACTGCCTCTCCAATGGCGGCTTGCCATGCCGTACGCCAAGTGCCAGTTCGGCGAAAACGATGCTCGACAAGCCGATCGCGCCTACCGGCGTCGCCGCTATGCGTTCCAGCAACGCCGGATACTCGCCCGCAAACAGGAAGATGCAGCAGTTTGTATCGATCAGATAACGCACTGCCTTACGCATCCTTGCCCTTCAGCAGGTGCCATGGCCGCTCGGGATCATCAAACTCGCGCTCTTCAGGCGTAAACGGCTTTAGCCATGGCAGCGATCCCGCAATCCCGGTCAGGTCGATCATTTTGGGCGGCGCCTGAACGGGCTCGAACACATAGCGGCCCTGTTCCTCTCGCAACGTCATCTCGGTGCCCTCGGCCAGGCCCAGCGCGGCGGGCAGGCGCAGTGCGAGCGAATTGCCCGAGCGGAAGACCTTTGCCTGATAGTCCTTGCCCATGTCACCTCCGTATATACGTCGCGTATATACATGATCCGACGCACAGTGCCAAGGAACGTTGCGCCGCCTGAGGCTTTGCCCCGCCATGGACGATTGCATCATCATCGGCGCGGGGCCTGCGGGGCTGACCGCCGCGATCTATCTGGCACGCTATCACCTGCGCATCCACATGTTCGACAGCGGGTCGAGCCGGGCAGCGATGATCCCCTGCACGCATAATCATGCCGGGTTCCCGGAGGGGATCAGCGGCAAGGCCCTGCTGTCACGCATGCACGACCAGGCCCGTCGTTATGGCGCGCATTGTACGCCGCACCGGGTCACGGCGATCCTGCCCGAGGATGGTCATTTCCGAGTCGTCACCGACGAGCGCGAATATGCCACCCGAACCGTCCTGCTCGCTACGGGCGTGGTCAATCACCGCCCCCGCAAGCTCCTGCCCGAGGTCCACGACCCGGCGCTGGAGCGGGGCCTGATCCGCTATTGCCCGGTCTGTGACGGCTATGAGGTCACCGACAAGCGTGTCGGCGTCATTGGCACCAGCGACCATGGCATGCGCGAGGCGTTGTTCCTACGCGGTTTCACCCAAGACGTGACGCTGATCGCGCCCGATGCCGCACACGACCTCGATCCCCAATGCGCCAAAGCTCTCGACGAAGCAGGCGTCGCACGTATTGACGGTCCCTGCGGCGGCTGGGCGATCGAGGGGGACCAGATCGCGCTCGACACGGCGAATGGGCGGATGCGATTCGACAGCGTGTACCCCGCAATGGGTTCGCGCATCCGGTCGGAATTGGCGGTATCGGCGGGTGCCAAAGCGGACCCTAGCGGATGCCTGGAGGTCGACGATCATCAGCGGACATCGGTGCCCGGCCTGTTCGCGGCAGGCGATGTCGTCAAGGGGCTGGATCAGATCAGCCACGCCATGGGCGAGGCCGGGGTCGCGGCCACGACGATCCGCAACCTGCTGAACGAGCAATCGCCGATCAGGCGATGAAGGCGCGATCCACGATCAGGCGGTCCTGATCCCATTCGGGCACGGCCTGTGCGTTCATCGGCACCATGAACCGGCGGCCGTCGGGGCGCTCGATTTCCAGCACGTCGCCCGCACCGAAATTCTCGATCAGCGCGACGTGGCCGAGTTCCTCGCCATCGCTGGCGATCGCGGACAGGCCGATAATGTCGGCATGATAATATTCGCCCTCCTCCAGCGGAGGCAGGGCGGAGCGCGGCACCATCAGTTCCGTGCCGCGAAGCGCCTCGGCGGCGTTGCGGTCGGTGACCTCGGCGAAGCGCGCGATGACGCCGTTCGAACCGTCACGCGCCGACTTCAGCGTCAGCGCGCCGTCATTGAACGTGCGATAGTCCGACAGGTCGTCGGCAAAAACCTTGAGCCGAACCTCGCCCGTAATGCCGTGCGCGCCGACGATCACCGCCAGCGTAACACGCGGCTCACCCGTTGGGCGAGTCGCCGTCCCCGTCGGGGGCGTCGTTGCCGCCTTCGGCGGGGTCTGGCGCGGAGACGCCTTGGTTGGTCGCGTCGTCATGGTCGTCGGGTGCGGTCCGGGGATCGGGTTCGGTCGGCGGGGTCATGCGCTATCTCCTAAGCCAAGGGCTTGGGGAAACGCATGACCCCGCATTCCGATGCCATGGGCGGGCGGGATCTCGATCGATCGCCGCCCGCACAAGGCCGAAGCGATTACGCCTCGGCGGTTTCTTCGGCCGGAGCGTTGGCGGCTTCCTGCGCGGCCTTCAGCTTCTCGGCACGCTCTTCGGCGCGCTCGGTGGCCTTTTCGCCGGGCTTCGCCTTGTTCGGGTTGTTGCGAGCGGCGCGCTCACGAACACCAGCGGCGTCCAGGAAGCGGGCGACGCGGTCGGTCGGCTGCGCGCCATTGGCCAGCCAGTGCTTCGCGCGCTCGGCGTCGAGCTGCACGCGCTGGTCGTTATCCTTGGCGAGGAGCGGGTTGTAGTTACCGATCTTCTCGATGAATTTGCCGTCGCGCGGCGCGCGGGCGTCGGCCACCACGATGCGGTAGTAAGGGCGCTTCTTCGAGCCACCACGCGACAGACGAATGCTGAGAGCCATATTTCAGTCCTTGGAGTAAAAAGTTCAGATTACCGGCAATTCCGTCCGGCGCGGGGGTTATTTCTTCTTCAGAAGATTTTCGAAGCCGGGGGGCAGTTTCGGCATGCCCTCGGGCAGCTTGCCGCCGCCCGCACCCATGCCGCCGATGCCCGGCAGGCCGCCACCGCCACCCGCCTTGTTGAGCATCTCGCCCATCTGCGGGCCGCCCAGCGCATTGCCCAGGCCGCCGAGGCCGCCCTTGCCGAGCATCGACATCATGCCCTTGATGCCGCCCATCTTCTTGATCTTCTTCATCGCCGTGGCCATCTCCTGATGCATCTTCAGAAGCTTGTTCACGTCCTGCACCGTGGTGCCAGAACCCTTGGCGATGCGGATCTTGCGCTTGGCGTTGACCAGCTCGGGCTTGGTCCGCTCCTTGGGCGTCATCGAGGTGATGATCGCATCCATGCGGAGCAGGATCTTGTCGCCACCGGCATCATTGAGCGCGTTCTGCGCCTTCTTCATGCCCGGCATCATGCCCGCCAGCGCGCCCAGCCCGCCCATGCGGCGCATCTGCGCCAGCTGGCCGCGCAGGTCGTTCAGATCGAACTGACCCTTGGCCATTTTCATGGCCATGCGCTCGGCATCTTCCTGCTGGATCGTCTCGGCGGCGCGCTCGACCAGCGACACGACGTCGCCCATGCCGAGGATACGGCCCGCGACACGTTCCGGATGGAAGGCTTCCAGCGCGTCCATCTTTTCGCCGACACCGGCGAACTTGATGGGCTTGCCGGTGACGGCGCGCATCGACAGCGCCGCACCACCGCGCGCATCGCCGTCCATGCGGGTCAGCACCACGCCGGTCAGCGGCACCTGCTCGGAGAAGCTGGTCGCGACGTTCACCGCGTCCTGGCCGGTCAGCGAGTCGACGACGAGCAGGATTTCCTGAGGCTGGGCGATCTCCGCCACCGCCTTCATCTCGTCCATCAGCGCCTGGTCGACGTGCAGGCGACCGGCGGTGTCGAGCATCAGGACGTCATAGCCCTGGAGCTTGGCGGCCTGCATCGCGCGGCGCGCAATCTCGACCGGCTGCTGCCCCGCGATGATCGGCAGGGTCGACACCTCGACCTGGGTGCCCAGCGTCGCCAGCTGCTCCTGCGCGGCCGGGCGATTGACGTCGAGCGACGCCATCAGCACCTTCTTGCGATCGCGGCCCATCGCCCCGCCCGACAGCCGCTTGGCGATCTTGGCGGTGGTGGTGGTCTTACCCGAACCCTGAAGGCCGACCATCATCACGACGGCGGGCGGCGTGACGTCGAGCAGCAGCTCGCTGGCATCCGCGCCCAGCATCGCCACCAGCGCGTCATGGACGATCTTGACGACCTGCTGGCCCGGGGTGATCGAGCGCAGGACGTTCTGGCCGATCGCCTGTTCGGTGACCTTGTCGACGAAATCGCGTGCGACAGGCAGTGCGACGTCGGCTTCCAAGAGCGCCACGCGCACTTCGCGCATCGCGGTGCGGACATCCGCCTCGGTCAGCGCGCCACGGCCGCGAAGGCGGTCGAATACGCCGCCAAGCCGATCGCTCAAGCTGTCGAACATCGCCTCACCTCGTCAAACCCGAGCCGAAAATTCCGGCCCAAAAACCCGTGTCGCACCGCCAAACGCAAAAGCGCCGGCGGGCGAAACCTCGCCGGCCAGCGTGCACCCTTGGGCGCTTCACTTTCACATTCCGAAACGGAACTTGGGGCCGCTCTTAGGGCAAGATACGGATCGGCGCAAGCCATGCGCAATCGGACCCGATCGGACAGCCGCGTTAACCTATTGTACACACCTCACATGCGACCGCTATGCCATGCACGGGTCGCGCCCCATCGTTGCCAACACGCCTGCTTCGGCCCGCTTCTCGAGCGCTGCGGTGGCGGGCGGCGTCCTGGCGCTGGCGGTCGCGATCGTCCTGATCCAGCTCGGGCTGGACCTTCCCGCCAAGATCATCCTGTCGGCGACCGCGATCGCCGCGATTATCGTGCACTGGCGAATGCCCGCACTGCCTACCCGCTCGCCCGATGCTGAGCAGATCGATCCGCTGACCGGGCTGACCAACCGCCGCTATTTCCACGATGCGGGCCAGGGCATGATCGAAAGCGTCCAGCGCCGCCATCGCGGCATCGCGCTGATGCTCGTCGATATCGACCGTTTCCGCGCCATTGCCGGATCGCTGGGCCATGAGGCGGGCGACCTGCTGCTGCGCCATATCGCCAAGACCATTCGCGACGAAGCCCCGTCGGAGGCGATCGTCGCCCGGTTCGAGGGCGATTGCTTCGGCTGCCTCATCCCCTTCGACCCGCGCGGCCGCGACCGGGTGGAGCGGCTTGCCGAACGGCTGGCGGTACGGCTCGGTCAGCCGGTGCGGCTGGTCGAGCAGGAACTGACGCCGCGCGCCGCCATCGCGCTGACCCGCATCGACGACGGCAGCGCGACGATCGACCGGCTGGTCCGCCAGGCCGACCTCGCACTGATCGCCGCCAAGGCGCGCAACGACGGCAAGCCCCTGTGGTTCGCCCCCGCGATGGAAGAGGCGATGGCCGAGCGCAACGCTATCATCACCGACCTGCGCGCCGCGCTGGCCAATGGCGATATCCAGCCCCGGTTCGAGGCGCAGGTTGATCTGGGCACGGCGCGCCTGACCGGGTTCGAGGTATCGGGGCATTGGGATCATCCCGGCCTGGGCGCGATGACCGCCGAGCGCTTCATGCCCGTGGCCGAGGCTTGCGGCCTGTCGGGCGAGGTGTCGCTGTCCCTGATGCGACAGGCGCTCGCGGCCGCGCGCGACTGGGACCCGTCGATCACCCTGTCGATCCCGCTGGCCGCATCGCAATTCCAGGATGCTTGGCTGGCCCAGAAGGTCATCAAGACGCTGACCGAGTGCGGCTTCCCTGCGCACCGACTGGAGATCGAGATCACCGAGAATGCGCTGTTCGCCAATCTGGCGCTGGCGCAGTCGATCGTCATCAGCCTGAAGAACCAGGGCATCGCCCTGGCGCTCGACGCGTTCGGGCGCGGCTATTCCAGCCTTGCGCATCTGCGCGCGCTGCCCTTCGACCGGGTGCGGATCGATCCCGATTTCATTCGCAACATGGCCGCCGACCCCGATTGCTGCGCGATCGTGACCGCCATCGTCAATCTGGGCGACAGCCTGCACCTGCCGATCGCCGCCAAGGGCGTGCGCGACCTGGACATCGAAATGCGGCTGCGCGACATCGGCTGCTCGCACGGCCAGGGTTCGCTCTACGGCCCGCCGCTCGATCTGGCGCAGGTGCGTCAGCTGCTGGCGGAAAAGCGCCTGTTGGCGGGAATTTCCGCCTCGCCCCTCACCAGCCCGCGTCTGGCTGGCTGAGATAGTCGCGCTCCGCCGGGGTCGATGCACGACCCAGGGCAGCATTTCGGCTGGGGTAACGACCGTAAAGCCGGATCACCTCGCGGTGGTCGCGCGCGAAGGAAAGATTCTGCTCCCGCCCCAGCTCGGTGAATTTGGCGACGCTCAGATCCTGCATCGCACGCGACTCGGCATGCATCAGCGGCATATAGACAAAGGCCAGCCGCTCGGGCGGATAATGGTCCTCCCACCCCGCATCGATCGCGGTCAGACAAAGGTCCAACGCCAGCGGGTCGGCGGCATAGGCCTGCGCCGAGCCCCGGTGCAGGTTGCGCGAGAACTGGTCGAGCAGCAGGATCGCGGCCAGCAGCGTGTCGGGATCGTCGCGCCAGCCGATCGCCTCGGTCGCCAGCACCTGATCGCGAAGCGCGCCAAAGCGCTCGGCGATCTCCCGGTCGAGCGCATCGTCCTTTGCGAAATGCTTTTCGGGGGCCAGCCCGAACCAGAAGTCGAGCACGGCTTGCGCGTCCGCGTGGACACGTCGTTCATCCATCCCTAGATCGGCGGTCATGTCGTCCCTCCCTGGACCCGAGATTATCAGTTTGGGCTGTCGCCTGAACATCGCCGAAAGCGAAACGATCCGCGCGCTTGCCGCGGGGCGGGAGGAGCTGGTCGTCGTCAACAGCTGCGCCGTGACCAACGAAGCCGTCAAGCAGACCCGCGCCGCGATCCGCCGCGCGGCCAAGGCTCGGCCGGATGCGCAGATCGTCGTGACCGGCTGCGCGGCCCAGATCGACCCGGCCAGTTTCGCCGCCATGCCCGAAGTCGCGCGCGTGCTGGGCAATGCCGACAAGCTGCGCCCCGAAAGCTGGGCCTCCGCCGACCCGATGCTGGTTACCGATATGTCGCGCATGGTCGAGACGGCGCCGCATCTTGTGTCGGCCTTTGCGGGCCATGCGCGCGCGTTCGTCGAGGTGCAGAATGGCTGTGACCATTCATGCACCTTCTGCATCATCCCGACCGGGCGCGGGCCCAGCCGCTCGGTGCCCGCAGGTCTCGTGATCGACCGGATCGCACGCGCGGTGGAACTGGGCCACCGCGAGGTCGTGCTGACCGGCGTCGACCTGACCAGCTATGGTCACGACCTGCCCGGCCAGCCCAGCCTGGGCCTGCTGGTCGAGCGCATCCTGACCCATGTCCCCGCCCTGCCTCGGCTGCGCCTGTCCTCGCTCGACTCGATCGAGATCGACGACCGCCTGTTCGAGCTGGTGACGGGCGAGGCGCGGGTGATGCCGCATCTCCATCTCTCGCTCCAGGCGGGCAACGATCTGATCCTCAAGCGGATGAAGCGCCGCCATAGCCGCGCCCAGTCGGTCGCCATCGTCGAGCGGTTGTTGAAGGCCCGTCCCGACATCGCGATCGGCGCCGACCTGATCGCGGGCTTTCCGACCGAGGACGAGGCGATGGCGGCGGACACGCTGGCGCTGATCGACGACGCCCGGATCGTCCATGCGCACATCTTCCCTTATTCGGCACGCGACGGCACCCCCGCCGCGCGGATGCCGCAGGTGCCCCATCCCCTTCGCCGCGAACGCGCCGCCCGCCTGCGCGAGGCCGCCGCGCGTCGCCGCCGCGACTGGCTGGCCGCCCAAATCGGGCAAACCCGCGAGGTGCTGGT
>DXIH01000025.1 GCA_019112965.1 Candidatus Sphingomonas excrementigallinarum
ATCCGCCGACCGCCGCGATGACCGCGATCAGCGAGATCGGCACCGTGTTGAGCAGATGATAGGTCAGCCGCTGCGGCGCGACGATATCAATATAGATATAGGCGAGGACCATCAGGAACGGCCGCCGCATCCCCAGGGCGAACAGGCTGAACAGGAATCCGATCAGGAACAGGTCACGCATCGTCGCGCCGCCTGCCGATGCCGGACCTGGTCCTGGAAGTGATGGGGGACGTCATGGGGCCGGGGGCGGCGTCGCCCTCCTGGTCCAGCTCGCGTCGGCCGAACAGCCGCCATGCCGCGACCAGCATCAGGCCATGGCTGAGGAGAAGGGCAAAACTGTCGATCATCGCCTGTTTCCTCAAACCCTTAAGGCCGCTTGCCTGCCCTGCTTATAAACCGGCGGTTGACGCGGCGTTAAGGGCTGGCATGACAGACCTTCTCCCGATGCGTATCCTGCATATCCTCGACCATGGTCTGCCCCTGCAAAGCGGCTACACCTTTCGCACTCGCGCCATCCTGAAGGCGCAAGAGGGGGCGGGGCATGTGGTCGCGGCGGTGACCGGGCCCCGGCAGGGTGTGGGGGAGGCCGAGGTCGAGACGGTGGACGGCCTGACCTTCCATCGCACTCCCATTTCCTTGCGGCACGGGTTGCTCGGGGAAGCCGCCGGGCTGGCCGCGCATATCCGCGCGATCGACCGGGCGGTGGCGGCGTTCCGGCCCAACATCCTGCACGCGCATTCCCCGGTCCTCGACGCGCTGGCCGGGCTGGCCGTGGCACGGCGGCGGCGGTTGCCGCTGGTCTATGAGATTCGCGCCTTCTGGGAGGATGCGGCGGTCGGCAACGGCACGGGCACGGCGGGAAGCGCCCGATACCGGGCGACCCGCGCGTTGGAAAGCTGGGCCTGTCGGCGGGCCGATGCGATCGCCGTCATCTGCGAAGGGCTGCGCGGCGACCTGATCGCGCGGGGGCTGCCGCGGGACAAGATCATCGTCTCGCCCAACGGCGTCGACCTCGGGCTGTTCGGACAGCCGTTGGCCCGCGATTCGGCGCTGGCCGAGGAACTGGGGTTGGCGGGGGCCGAGGTTATCGGCTTCATCGGCAGCTTTTATGACTATGAGGGGCTGGACGACCTGATCGCCGCGCTGGCGCGTCTGGTTGCGGTACGACCGAAGGCGCGGCTGCTGCTGGTCGGCGGCGGGCCGATGGAGGCGGCGTTGCGCGCGCAGGCGGAGCGCTCGCCCGTGGCGGCGGCGATCCGCTTCGTCGGGCGGGTGCCGCACCAGCAGGTCGAGCGTTATTACAGTTTGGTCGATATCCTGGCCTATCCCCGCAAGAGGATGCGACTGACCGATCTCGTCACGCCGTTGAAGCCCCTGGAGGCGATGGCGCAGGGCAAGCTGGTCGCCGCATCCGATGTCGGCGGGCACCGCGAATTGATCGAGGACGGGCGAACCGGCACCCTCTTCGCGCCAGACGATCCGGTCGCGATCGCCGATGCGCTGGCCGGCTTGCTGGCCGATCGAGGCGGCTGGGAAGCGCGACGGGCGGCGGGCCGGGATTTTGTTGAAACGGAACGGAATTGGGCGTCGAACATCCGACGTTACGAACCTGTTTACCAACGATTGCTAGATCGGGCGAAGACATAGACCCATGACCTTCACCGCCACGCCCTCTCGCCGACGCTTCGGACCCGCCTGGATCGGCGGGGCCGTCGGGCTGCTTTTCGCCCTTTTGATGATGATCGTACCCGATTGGCGGCTGAACGCGCTGGTCGCCAGCCTGAGCCTGGGCGATATCCTGGCCGCCGCACGACCGCCGCTGGGCATGAAGGCGCGGCTCCTGCTCGCGTTGGTCGCGGGGCTCGGGGCAGGGGCGGTAACATGGGCGACCGCATATCTCCTCTGGGGGCCGGGCGGTCTGCTCGCCCGGCGGGCCAGGCCCGTGACGGAGGACGACGAGGATTATGTGCCGGTGGTCCGCCGGTCGGATCGTCACCCGGACGCGCCCCCGCGCCGCCCGCTCAACGCCGCCGAACTCGGCGCCCCGCCGCCGCCGGTCGACGAAGAGGCGGTCGAGCGCACGCTGCCCGCCGATCTCGACCAGCCGCTTTCGGCCTATGACCCGGATGCGATCCTGTCGGCGCCGCGCGAACCGCCGCGCCCCGCGCCGCCCCAGCCCATGCCGATCCCGCCGATGCGTGAGCCCGAGCCTGAGGATCGGGGCGCCGCGCTGCCGCTGCCGGATCGGCAGGACGAGTCGATCGAGGCCCTGCTCGCCCGACTGGAACGCGAGACGGCCCTGCGTAAGGCTCAGCAGCGCAAGATTTGATGCGGGGGGAGGGGATTGCCCCTCCACCACTCGCTGACGCGAGCGGTCCCCCTCCCCGTGCTCCGCACAGGGAGGAATAGAGACATGCCAAATCCTCCCCAAGCTCGCTTGGGGAGGGGAACCGCCGCGAAGCGGTGGTGGAGGGGCCATCGCCCGCGCGATCCAAACAAAAAGGGCCCGCCCGGATCGCTCCGGACGGGCCCTTTTGCTTGACCGTAAGGGCGGACCTTTCGGCCCGCCCTCATGGGTGACTTACGCCGCCAGGTTGCGCAGCACGTACTGCAGGATGCCGCCGTTCAGGAAATATTCCAGCTCGTTGACGGTATCGATGCGGCACTTGGTCAGGAAGGTCTCGGTCGAGCCGTCCTTGCGGGTCAGGATCACTTCGACGTCCTGACGCGGGCGAAGGTTCGCCACGCCCTGGATGGTGAAGCTCTCGGAGCCGTCCAGCTTCAGCGTCTCGCGGGTCACGCCCTCGGCGAACTGCAGCGGCAGGACGCCCATGCCGACCAGGTTCGAACGGTGGATACGCTCGAAGCTCTCGGTGATGACCGCACGCACGCCGAGCAGGTTGGTGCCCTTCGCCGCCCAGTCGCGCGACGAACCCGTGCCATATTCCTTGCCCGCGACGATGACGAGCGGCGTGCCGTCGGCCTTGTGACGCATCGCGGCGTCATAGATCGGCATCACTTCGCCCTCATACTGGGTCATGCCGCCTTCGACGCCAGGCACCATCTCGTTCTTGATGCGGATGTTGGCGAAGGTGCCGCGCATCATCACGTCATGGTTGCCACGACGCGCGCCGTACGAGTTGAAGTCCTTCTTGGCGACCTGATGCTCCTGCAGGAATGTGCCTGCCGGGCTGTCGGCCTTGATCGAACCGGCCGGGCTGATGTGGTCGGTGGTGATCGAGTCGCCCAGGATGGCGAGCGGCTTGGCCTCGATGATGTCGGTGACGGGCTTCGGCGTCATCTCCATGCCCTCGAAATAGGGCGGGTTGGCGACATAGGTCGAGGCCGCAGGCCAGGCATAGGTGTCCGAGCCGGTCACCTCGATCGCCGACCACTTGGCATCGCCCGCATAGACATTGCCGTAGCGCGAACGGAACATCTCGTCGTCGATGTTCGCATCCATGAGCGAACGGACTTCTTCGTTCGAGGGCCAGATGTCCTTCAGATAGACGTCCTGGCCGTCCTTGCCCTGGCCGATCGGGGTTTCACGCATGTCCTGCGTGACCGTGCCCTTCAGCGCATAGGCGACGACGAGCGGCGGCGAGGCGAGGAAGTTGGCGCGCACGTCGGGGGACACACGGCCTTCGAAGTTGCGGTTGCCCGACAGAACCGAGGCGGCGACGATGTCGTTGCCGTTGATCGCCTTCGAGATCGGCTCGGCGAGCGGACCCGAATTGCCGATGCAGGTGGTGCAGCCATAGCCGACCAGGTTGAAGCCGATCGCGTCGAGATCGGCGGTCAGGCCCGCCTTGTCGAGGTAATCGGTGACGACCTGCGAACCGGGGGCGAGCGAGGTCTTGACCCAGGGCTTGGGCTTCAGGCCCAGCGCGTTCGCCTTGCGGGCGACCAGACCGGCAGCGACCAGCACCGACGGGTTCGAGGTGTTGGTGCAGCTGGTGATCGCGGCGATCACGACGTCGCCGTCGCCGATGTCATGGCCACGGTCATCGACCGAGACGCGCGCGGGGGCGTCCTTCTTGTACACCTTGGCGAGGTCGGCGTTGAATACGTCGTCGACTTCGGTGAGGACGACCTTGTCCTGCGGACGCTTCGGACCCGCCAGCGACGGCACGACCGTCGACATGTCGAGTTCCAGCGTGTCGGTGAAGACGGGGTCGGCGGCATCGTCATGACGCCAGAAGCCGTTCGCCTTGGCATAGGCCTCGACCAGCGCGACATTCTCGTCCGAACGCGCGGTCAGGCGCATATAGTCGAGCGTCTTGTCGTCGATCGGGAAGAAGCCGCAGGTCGCGCCGTACTCGGGCGCCATGTTGGCGATCGTCGCACGGTCGGCGAGCGTCATGGACGACAGGCCGGGGCCGTAGAACTCGACGAAGCGGCCGACCACGCCCTTGGCGCGCAGCATCTGGGTGATGGTCAGCACCAGGTCGGTGGCGGTGATGCCTTCCTGGAGCTTGCCGGTCAGCTTGAAGCCGACGACTTCGGGGATCAGCATCGACACGGGCTGGCCGAGCATCGCGGCTTCCGCCTCGATCCCGCCGACGCCCCAGCCGAGCACGCCCAGGCCGTTAATCATGGTCGTGTGGCTGTCGGTGCCGACCAGCGTGTCCGGGTACGCGATCGTCGCGCCGCCCTTTGCGTGCTCGCCGCTCTCGGTCGACGACCAGATAGCCTGACCGATATATTCCAGATTCACCTGGTGGCAGATGCCGGTGCCCGGCGGAACCACCGAGAAATTGTCGAGCGCCTTGGAGCCCCACTTCAGGAACTCGTAGCGTTCCATGTTGCGCTGATATTCGAGGTCGACGTTATCCTCGAAGGCCTGCGGCGTGCCGAACTCGTCGACCATGACCGAGTGGTCGATGACGAGGTGGACGGGGACCTGCGGGTTGATCTTGGCCGCATCGCCGCCCAGCTTGGTGATCGCGTCGCGCATCGCGGCGAGGTCGACCACGCAAGGCACGCCGGTGAAGTCCTGCATCAGCACGCGGGCCGGGCGATACTGGATCTCGCGGTCGGAACGCTGGGTCTTCTGCCAGTCGACGATCGCCTGGATATCCTCGCGCGTGACGGTCTTGCCGTCCTCGAAGCGCAGCAGATTCTCCAGCAGCACCTTCATCGAGAAGGGCAGGCGGCTGATGTCGCCGAGCTGCTCGGAAGCCTTGGCGAGGCTGTAATAATCATAGGTCTTGCCGTCGACGTCGAGCGTCGAGCGGGTGTTCAGGCTGTCCTGGCCTATCGCAGTCATGGGCGTCCCTTCATGGTCGAGCCGGGCACGCCCAGTGGGACACGGCAGCATGCAGCCGCGAGCAGGCGCGCCGGGGAAATCTCCGGTTGACGCCAGCGGCCTTAGCAAGGGGTTGCCCGACAGGGAAGGGTGCAGCGCAGTGAAAGCGCCTCGCAACTACGCGGTGATGCCGGACTTGTCTCACCGCACGGAGGACACGGCAGGCCACTGGTCGCAAGCGTGGAAAATACGTGGAACAGCCATGGTCGATAGCGGGTTCAGACGGTCATGATTGGAGTTCGGACCATGCGTGCCCTGAAGAATGACCGGCCAGCCCCCTTTTGCGTCCCGCGGGGACGGACAGGATCGGCGGTCGGGCACGCGCTTCCCGTTCCTGGCCTGGGGTGGCGGCGATGACCGGGGCGTCGGGCAAGGATCGCCGCCGTCCCGATGCGATCGTAGCCGTCGGCTTGCTGACCCAGCGCGATCTCGACGTGCTCGGCTCGGGCTTTCGCCGGTCCTTTCCGGTTCAGGAGGATACCGCCTTCGACGACCTGCTTCAGGCGCTCGATTCGATAGAGGCCATCCACGTTCCACACCGCAAGGATTGAGCATTAAGGCCCGTTAACCTTGTTTATTAATGACTCATCGCCCCCGGATTGGAGACGGAACGGCTTGGCGAGCCCCTATCGACCCGGCTAGGGCTGTCGGCATGGCTGGACGGATCATCCGGCGCGACCGGAAAATGAGATGACGCCCGAACGTTTCGCCCTGCTTACCCGCCGTCATCGCGAATGTCTTCGCGGGGTCAAGGCGCTCAAGGGCTCCAAGGAAATCGCCATCGAACTCGGCTTGGGAAAGTCGACCGTCGACAGCTATCTGGCGGAGGCCGTTCGGCTGCTCGGCGCACGCAATCGGCGCGAGGCGGCGATGGCCCTGGCCGAATACGAAGCCCAATCGATCATCGAGCCGAACTACCAAGTCGTTGAAGAACAACAGGAAGATACCCCCAATAAAATCATACCCGATTCTTCGGGGCTGGTTCCCGAGCCGTCGGCCATGCCACTTCCGATGGCACCGGATGGGAGTACGGTCGGTGGGGCGGTGCAGGACGGCCATGTCCACGCATCGCCCCGCTTGTCCCTCCCGGTTCGGCGGCAAGGGCAGACCCGTAACGACATGAGCGTGGCCGAAAGGCTGCTCTGGGTTCCCACGATCGCCGTCGCGCTGGCCATCGGCTTCGGCATGCTGGCCACGGGACTCGACGTGATGACTCGCGTGATCGGACGATTGTCGAACCTTGCCGGTTGACCATCTTCATGCCGCCCGGCGCGCATGGAAGACACATCAGGGGGCACAGGCGATGACGACGGAACATGAGGCGGCACTTCAGGTGACCCAGCTCCTCTGGAAGCTGGAGAACGAACTCGACTCGGCCTTCGCCACGGCGGGCGAACTGGCGATGGCGCTGCCCCGTGCGCGGGCGGAAGCGCGTCTGTCGGCAGTGGTCGGGCAGCATGCTTTCGAAATGCTGGGCCAGGCGATGATGGCGATCGGCCAGGCGCGCGGCCATGCCGTGCAGAGCCACCGTATCCTGGAAAAGGTCGGCCAGACGATCGGCTTCGACGCGGACAATTATGGCGACAACCGCCCCAAGCCGCCCGAGGTGACCGGCACCGTGGCCACCATGCCGCTGCGCGCGGCGGCCTGATCGCGGGGCGGCGCGGCGTGTCTATGCCATCCTTCATAGCGCGGGGCACGCCGTGACGCATGTTTACATCTTCAACCTGATCCAGGCGCTGGTCTGTCTCTACGCCCTCACCATGGGGGGCTGGCCCGAGCGGGCGACGGCCGTGATCCTGCTCTTTGCATCGGTGGCGACCATCGTCCTGCGGTTCGATCCCTCGACCAGCTTCCATAGCGTCGAGACGCTGGAGCTGGTCATCGATCTGACATTGATGTTCGGGTTGATGGCGATCGCCCTGCTGGCCAACCGATTCTGGCCCTTATGGCTGGCCGCGCTGCATCTGCTGGCCGTCGGCATTCACGGGGTCAAAGGACTCGACCCCATGTTGGTGCCGTGGATGTATGCGGCCGCCGGGGGCAAGCTGGCCTATCCCATGCTGCTGCTGCTGGCGGCGGGCGTCATGCGGCATCGCTGGCGCCTGGCACGATATGGCAGCGATCCCGACTGGACCTTGCCCTGGCGGGATATCCGATGACCAGCGAAATCCGCCTTCTGCACTGGCCTGCCGAGGACCGGGCGAGCTTCGGCCGTTTCACCGCGGTCATGGCGGATGTGCAGGCGCGTATCCACGCCATTTCGGGCGAGAGCAGCGGCGTGCCGGTGCCGCGCCCGCCCCGCGTACCGACGCCGCAGGAATGCGCCGCGATGATCCTGAAGCATCGCCGCGACATGCGGGCCATCGCAGGCCCCGACGGCGACTTGTTCGGCGACCCCGCCTGGGAAATCGCGCTGGCGGTCTTCCAGACCGACGGCAGGGAAAGCGATGCCGCCTTGCTGGACAAGGCCGGGCTGTCGGCGACCGGGATCGTGGGGGCGCGCTGGATCGGGCTACTGCTGGCGCGGGGCTGGGTCGAGCGGGACGAAGATGGTTATCTGCGCGCGACCGAAAAGATGGTCACGGCGCTGAACCGCTATTTCAACGGTCTCTGATCGCCCTGCTCACGGCGACAACGCCGTGCAACTCCTCAGGCCCCCAGGGGTTCAATGGTCAAGGCACAACCACAGGAGAAGACGGACATGGCCGAGGATATCGGAACGGGCGGCGGTGCGGGTGCGATCGGCGGCGACATGGGCGCGGGCGCCTTTGCCGACCGCATGAAGGGCGCGGGTGAGGCGATGCAGGCCTCTGGCCAGAAGATGGCCGAGGGGGGTTCGCAGGTCACGCTCAAGATGCTGGAACAGGCCGAGACCAACACACGCGAAGCCTTTGCCGCGATGCGTTCGGCCGCGTCCGCCAAGGATCTGGGCGACGTCATGCGTATCCAGAGCGAGTTCCTGCGTGAACAGGGCAACCGCTCCATGTCGCAAGCGCGCGAGATCGGCGAGATGATCGTCCAGTTCGGCCGCGACGCGGTCGGCGTGGCGCGTGGGGCCAAGCAGGACTGACGGGTTTTTCCGTTCCAGAGCATGATGACATGAGATGAACTCACCCCTCCCCTTCAGGGGAGGGGCAAGGGGTGGGGCGCCTCCGCAAGCGTGCTGCCCGTGGCGAGGCCCCACCCCAACCCCTCCCATGAAGGGGAGGGGCTCTCCTTGGTTCAACGCAACGCCATTACGGTCTAATTACCGGGGCTGAGCGCCACCGGGCCGCTCGGCGCGGCCTCCAGCAGCGAATCACCCCCCAGCACGCGGTATAGCGTGACCCGGTTGGTCGCCGCCGTCAGCTGGGTCGCGATCACCGTCCGCTGTGCCGAATAGAGCGAGCGCTGCGCATCCAGCGTATTCAGGAATGGCGTCACCCCGCCGCGATAGCTGGCCTCGGTCAGGCGATAGGTGTCGGTTGCGGCATTCAGGAAGCGGCGATTGGCGCCGAGCTGATCGGCGATCGTGCCCTGCCGCGCCAATGCGTCGGCGGTTTCCTGAAACGCAGTCTGGATCGTCTTTTCATAGGTCGCGAGAGCGGCGTCGCGCTGCGCCTTGGAATATTCGACATTCGCCACGCCCGCGCCCGCCTGGAAGATCGGATAGCTGACCGACGGCGCGACCGAATAGTTGAAGCTGCCGCCCGAAAAGAGTGACGACAGCGCGGTGCTGGCGAACCCGACCAGCCCGGTCAGCGAGATGCGCGGGAACAGTGCCGCACGCGCCGCGCCGATCTGGCCATTGGCGGCGCGCAACAGATATTCGGCCTGCACCACGTCCGGACGACGCAGGAGGATGCCGGAATCGAGTCCGGCGGGCAGCGTCGCGACGGTGGGGGCGGCTTCCTCGATCGAGCGGGGCAGGAGTGCGGTGTCGATCGGCGCACCGACGAGCAGTTGCAGCGCGTTGACGTCCTGCGCCACCGCCGTCTTCTGCTGTGCCAGATCGGCCTGGGCGGTCGCCAGCACCTGTTCGGCCTGCCGCAGATCGGTACGCGGCGAAATTCCACCCTGCAGCCGCGCGCGGGTCAGCGCGACGCTGCGCTCGGCATTGGCGGCGGTCTGCTGCGCGATGGCGAGCAGGCTCTGGTCCGCACCATAGTTCAGCCACGCCTCGGCGATGTCGCCGACCAGCGTCAGTCGGGTCGCGCGCGCCGCCGCCTCGGTCGCGAAATAGCGGTCGAGCGCGGAGCCGGTCAGTGAGCGAATGCGCCCGAACAGGTCCAGCTCGAACGCGTTGACGCCCAGATTGACCGACCAGGCGCTGCCGCTGCCACCGGCACCCGTAACGATGCCCCCGGCTCCACCGCCGGTGTCGACACCGCCATTGCCGACGCCGGTACCCGTGCCGCCACCGATGGTGCCGTTGCCGGTCCCGGTGCCACCGTTATTGCCGGTGTTGGTGCCCGTGCCACCTCCCCCGACCGCGCTCGATCCGGCGCCGCCCGATCCGCGATCGGTGTAGCTGTACCGGCCCGTGGCGCTGACATTGGGAAGCAGATTGGCCCGCTGGATGCGATATTGCGCGCGGGTGGAGGCAATGTTGGCCGCCGCGATCCGCAGATCGCGATTGTTGGCCAGCGCCTGCACGATCAGCTGCTGCAACCGCGCATCGCGGAAGATGTCGCTGTAACGTACCGTGGGCAGCGCCGCCTCCGACTGGCGGAGATAGGCGTCGCCGACCGGCCAGGAGGGCGGCACCGGCGTTGCGGGCCGTTCATATTTCGGATTCATCGAGCAGGCCGAAAGCGCGGTCGCGCCGAGCAGCAGCGCGAGGGCCAGCGAGCGAGAGGGGGACTGGATACGCATCAGGCCTTCTCCGCTTCGCCTTCGGGGGCCGGGCGATGCCCCGCGCCGTGTTCGCTCATCGGCTTGCCGCGCAAGCGGGCCAGGCCGTTGCGCACCGACCGCCGCACCAGCACGAAGAACAGCGGGATGTAGAAGATCGCCAGCACGGTGGCGGTCAGCATGCCCCCGATCACGGCGGTACCGATCGCAATACGGCTGTTCGCGCCCGCGCCGGTCGAGATCGCCAGCGGCAGCACGCCGAAGATGAAGGCGAAGCTGGTCATCAGGATTGGGCGCAGACGGATCTTGGCGGCCTCCAGCGCGGCGTCGATCACGCGCTTGCCCTGTTTCTCCGCCTGTTCGGCGAACTCGATCATCAGGATGGCGTTCTTCGCCGCCAGCCCCATCGTCGTCAGCAGGCCGATCTGGAGATAGACGTCGTTGGTCAGCCCGCGCAGCGTCACGAAGGCGACCGCGCCGATCAGGCCCAGCGGAATGACGAGCAGCACCGCGAACGGGATCGACCAGCTTTCATAAAGCGCGGCCAGGCACAGGAACACGACCAGGATCGACAGGCCGTAAAGGATCGGCGCCTGTCCGCCCGACAGCCGTTCCTGATAGGACAGACCCGCCCAGGCGATCGAGGTGCCGGGGATTTGCGAGGCAAGCTCGGTCATCCGCTGCATGGCATCGCCCGAGCTATAGCCCGGCGCGGCCGATCCCTGAAATTCATAGGAGGAAATGCCGTTGAACCGCGACAGGGTGGTCGGCGCCACGCCCCAGTTGATCGTCGAGAAGGACGAGAAGGGCGCCATCTGGCCGCTCGAGCCACGCACGAACCATTGCTTCAGGTCCTCGGGCTCGGCGCGATAGGGCGCATCGCCCTGGACGAACACGCGCTTGACGCGGCCGCGATCGATGAAGTCGTTGACATATTGCCCGCCCCAGGCGGTCGACAGGGTCGAGTTCACCTGTTGCTGGGTCAGCCCCAGCGCCGCCAGCTTCTGCTGGTCGAGGTCGACGCGCAGCGTGGCGATGTCGGGCAGCTCGGTCAGGCGAACCGAAGCCAGCATCGGGTCGGCATTGGCCTTGGCGAGCAGCTCGTCGCGTACCGCCTCGAACTTCTCCAGCGGCATGCCGGAGATGTTCTGAAGCTCCATGGTGAAGCCGTCCGACTGGCCCAGGCCGCGAATGGCGGGGGGCACCAGCGCGAAGACCTGCGCATCGCGAAGCCCCCGGAACGCGGCGGAGGCGCGGCCGGTGATGGCGTCGGCGCTGTTCTCCTTGCCCTTGCGATCGGCCCAGTCGGTGAAGTTGATGAAGCCCTGGCCGGTATTCTGGCCGCTGGTGCCGCCCCCGCCGCCCCCGGCGACCGAGAACAGCACCTTGACGTTCTTGCCCTCATGCTGGGCGAAATACTGCTCGACCTGGCGCTGCACTTCCATGGTGCGCCCCTGGGTCGCACCGGCGGGCAGGCGGAACTGGACGATTGCCGATCCCTGATCCTCGGTCGGCAGGAAGCCGGTCGGCAGGCGCAAGAAGAGGATCGCCAGCAGCGCGACCACGCCCGCATAGATCAGCAGGAACAGCCATTTGCGGTCGACCACCGTCCGTACGGCGGAGGTGTATTTCTCGACCGTCCACTCGAAGCGCGTATTGAAGCCATCCTTGGCACGCTGAAGCCCGTGCGCGACGCGCGGGAACTTGCGGTCGAGCCAGCCGCCTTCCTCCCCTTCGCGTGCCTTCTGCTTCAACAGCGTCGCGGTCAGGGCGGGGCTGAGGATCAGCGCGACCGCGACGGACAGGATCATCGCCGAGACGATGGTGATCGAGAACTGGCGATAGATGACGCCCGTCGACCCACCGAAGAACGCCATCGGCAGGAACACCGCCGACAGGACGAGCGCGATGGCGATCAGTGCGACGCTGATCTCCTTCATCGACTCGATCGTCGCCTCGCGCGGCGTCATGTCGGGATTTTCCTCGAGCAGACGCTCGACATTCTCGACGACCACGATGGCGTCATCGACCAGCAGGCCGATCGCCAGCACCAGCCCGAACAGCGTCAGCGTGTTGATCGAGAACCCCGCGATATAGAAGATGGCGAAGGTGCCCAGCAGCACCACCGGCACCGCGATCGTCGGGACCAGTGTCGCGCGCCAGCTTTGCAGGAAGACGAACATGACGATGACGACGAGGATGATCGCCTCGATCAGCGTCTTGACCACCTCGTCGATCGACAGCTTGATGAAGGCGGTCGTGTCGTTGGCATAGGCGACCTTCAGACCGGGCGGGAAGGTCTTGGCGACGCGGTTGACCTCGGCCTTGACCAGTTCGGCGGTCTTCAGCGCGTCGGCGCCAGGGGCCATCAGCACGGCGATACCGGCGCCGGGATGCTGGTTGATCCGGCTGACCGCGGCATAGCTTTCCGCGCCGAGTTCGATCCGCGCCACGTCGGACAGCTTGACCGTCGCGCCGTTGTTCAACGTCTTGACGATGATCTCGCGGAACTGCTCGGGCGTCTGGAGCCGCGACATGGAGGTCACGGTTGCATTCAGCATCTGCGTCGTCGGCGACGGCGTGCCGCCGACCTCACCGGCCGCGACCTCGGTATTCTGGTTCTGAATCGCGGTGACGACGTCCGACGGCATCAGCTGGTAAGAGGACAGCTTTTCCGGATTCAGCCAGATACGCATCGCATATTGCGAACCGAAGACGTTGGTGTCGCCGACGCCCTGGATACGGCCCAGCGGGTCCTGGAGGTTGGAGACGAGGTAATCGGCGACGTCCTGGTTCGTCATCCGGTTCGTCTCGTCATAGACGCCCGCGATGAGGAGGAAGTCGGGGTTCGACTTGCGGACGACCAGCCCCTGTTGCTGCACCTGCTGCGGCAGGCGGGCGACCGATTGCTGGACCTGGTTTTGAACCTGCACCTGCGCGATGTCGGGGTCGGTGCCCTTGGCGAAGGTGGCGGTGATCGTCACCGAGCCGCGGCTGGACGAGGACGACTGGAAATAGAGCAGGCCGTCGATGCCGGTCAGCTGCTGTTCGATGACCTGGGTGACCGAGTTCTGCAGCGTCTGCGCGGACGCGCCGGGGAAGGTGGCGCGGATCGACACCTGGGGCGGTGCGACGTCCGGATATTGCGCGATGGGCAGACCCATGATCGCGCCGACGCCCGCCAGCATGACGATGATGGCCAGAACCCAGGCGAAGATGGGACGATCGATGAAGACGCGGCTGATCATGGTCTGGTCAGCCCGCCTTGCCCTTGGCGGCCTGCATCTTCTTCAGCTGTTCGGGCGAGGGCGGCTGGACCTTTTGCGGGGTGTCGGCCGGCACCGCGCGCACGCTCTGGCCGGGGCGCAGGGTGCCTAGGCCCTGGGTCACGATCTTGTCGCCGGGCTTCAGGCCGTCGGTGACGACCCAGAAGGCACCCTGCGTCCGCTCGGCCTTGACCTTGCGTTCCTGAACCTTGTCGTTCGGGCCGACGATGAACACCGTCGCATTGCCCTTCGGATCGCGCGACACCGCCTGCTGCGGCACCATATAGGCGCTGGTGTCGATCGCCTGCGCGAAGCGGGCGCGGACGAACATGCCGGGCAGCAACAGGCCTTGCGGATTGGGGAAGCGCGCGCGCAGCGTCACGGTGCCGGTCTGCGGATCGACCACGGCCTCGGCAAATTCGACCGTGCCGGTCTGGCCGTAATCGGTGCCGTCTTCCAGCCGCAGCGTCACGCGCGCGCTGGCGGGGATTACGCCGTCCCGCGCCGACAGGCTGCGCCGCAGCGACAGCAGGTTGGTGGCGGACTGCTGGATGTCGACGAAGATGGGGTCGAGCCGCTGGATCTGTGCCAGCGGATCGGTCTGCCCGCTGCTGACCAGGGCGCCGACGGTGAACAGCGATCGGCCGATGCGGCCCGAGATGGGGGCGGGGACGGTGGTGAATTGCAGGTTGACGCGCGCGGTTTCCAAGGCGGCGCGGGTCTGTGCGACCTGTGCGGCGGCCTGGCGCGCGCTGGCCTGGGCGTTGGTGTAATCCTGCTTCGAGATCGCTTCGATCTGCGCCAGCGGGCGGTAGCGTTCGGCCAGCGTACGGGTGGCCTCGGCATTGGCCTGTGCGCTTTGCAGATTGGCGGCGGCCTGGTTGGCGGCGGCGCGATAGAGGCGGGGGTCGATTTCGTAGAGCGGCTGGCCACGCTTGACGAGGCTGCCCTCGGTGAACAGGCGGCGGCGGATCACGCCTGTCACCTGCGGCCGCACGTCCGAGCTTTCAAAGGCGCTGGTCCGCGCGGCGAGTTCGGTGACGATCGGTGCGTTCGTCGGCTGGACGGTCACGAAACCGACGGTCGGCGTCGCTTGCGCCCCGCCGCGTCCCTTGGTCGCGCCGCCACCCTTTTCACCGCCGCATCCCGAAAGGGTCGCAAGTGCCAGGACCATAGCCGAACCTGCGAGCATGCCGCGCCCGCGAAAGCCTGCAAAATTCAAATCGTCCACCTGCCTGAAATGCCAGCCGCGCGCCCGGCCCGCACGATAATGCCCGAGTATGACTTAACGTTTCCGTTCGACAACAAAATGCACGATGCGGCTTCGAAAAGGCAAGCGACCATGGCCTAATTCGCCGCCTTTAATTGTCGCAAATTGTCGCACTGCGACAAATTCCGGAAGCCGGGGAGCCTTTGCGGTTTTGATGCATTTTCAAGGGGACATGATCGATCGGGATGCCGATAAACGCCTCGCCGCGGCCGCTGCGGTAGAAGAGGTTTGCGACGATATGCTGGTGGGGCTGGGGACCGGCTCGACCGCAGCCCATGCCATTGCAGCCCTGGCGGACAGGCGCCTAAAAATCCAGGCCGTGGCGACCTCGCAAGCCAGCGCCGATCTGGCCCGGTCGCTGGGCATCGCGGTGCACGATTTCGCGGATGTGGTGCGGGTGGATCTGGCAATAGACGGGGCCGACGCCATCGACGCCCAGCTGCGTGCTGTGAAGGGGGCGGGTGGCGCGATGGTGCGGGAAAAGATCGTCGCCGCCTCGGCCGACCGGATGATCGTCATCGCTGATGCCGCCAAGCGGATGGACCGACTGGGCGGGGTCAAGCTGCCGGTCGAAATCCTTCCCTTCGCGCGGGCCTTTGCGGCGGCCCGGCTTTCGGCGCTGTTCGAACGGCTTGAGGAGCGTACCGACTATCGTACCGACAACGGCAATATCGTGGTCGACGGATATGGCTGGGACGACGCCGACCTGCCGGGACTGGCGGGTGCGCTGATGGCGATTCCCGGCGTCGTCGGGCACGGCCTGTTCCTGACCGAGATCGATGCCGCCTATATTGCCGGGGAGGGGATCGTTACCCGGCTGGAACGGGGGCGTCAGGCGCGCTAAGGCCGCCCATGCATGGCAACCAGAGCGAGCGCGGATGCGTTCGATCGCACATACAGAGGATGAGGCCAGTTTCATGACCGATGCCACCACCAATGCCGTGGCCGACAGCCATCTCCACGAGGACGGGTCGATCGAGCGCCTGACCATCGACACCATCCGCACCCTGTCGATGGACGCGGTGCAGCAGGCCAATTCGGGCCATCCGGGCACGCCGATGGCGCTGGCGCCGGTCGGTCACACCGTCTGGTCCAAGTTCCTGCGTTACGATCCCGCGCACGCCGATTGGCCCAATCGCGACCGCTTCGTGCTGTCGGTCGGCCATGCCTCGATGCTGCTCTATTCACTGATCCACCTGGCGGGCATCGAAGAGATTGACGCGGAAGGCAAAAAGTCGGGCAAGCCCGCGCTGAGCCTGGAGGACCTGAAGGGCTTCCGCCAGCTCAACTCCAAGACGCCGGGCCACCCCGAATATCGCCACACCACCGGCGTCGAGACGACGACCGGCCCGCTGGGTGCCGGTTGCGGCAATTCGGTCGGCATGGCGATCGCCGAGCGCTGGCTGGCCGCCCATTTCAACCGCGAGGGTTTCCCGATCTTCGACCATGACGTCTATGTCGTGTGCGGCGACGGCGACATGATGGAGGGCGTCGCGTCCGAGGCGGCCTCGACCGCCGGGCACCTCAAGCTGTCCAACCTCTGCTGGATCTACGACTCGAACCACATTTCGATCGAAGGCGGCACCGACCTGGCGTTCGACGAGGATGTGGGCAAGCGCTTCGAGGCCTATGGCTGGAACGTCCTGCACGTCGACGACGCCAACGACGTCGCCGCGCTGACCGCCGCGCTCGACACGTTCAAGGCGACCACCGACAAGCCGACCTTCATCGTCGTGAAGTCGATCATCGGCTATGGCAGCCCCAAGGCGGGCAGCGAAAAGGCGCATGGCGAGCCGCTCGGCGACGATGCGATCCGCGCGACCAAGAAGGCCTATGGCTGGCCCGAGGACGCCAAGTTCCTGGTCCCCGACGGCGTATGCGAGGCCTTCCGCAAGGCGATCGAAAGCCGTGGCAAGCCGCTGCGCGACGCATGGGTCGCGATGGTCGACAAGTACCGCGCTGAATATCCCGACCTCGCCGCCGAACTGGATGCGATGCTCGCCGACAAGCTGCCGGAAGGCTGGGACGCCGACATCCCGGTGTTTGAGGCGGATGCCAAGGGCGTCGCCAGCCGCGACTCGGGCGGCAAGGTGCAGAACGCCATCGCCGCCAAGGTGCCGTGGCTGATCGGCGGCTCGGCCGACCTCGCGCCGTCGACCAAGACGCTCATCAAGGACGGTGGCTCGTTCCAGGCGGGCAGCTATGAGGGGCGCAACCTGCACTTCGGCGTGCGCGAGCATTCGATGGGGGCGATCGTCGACGGCATGGCGCTGTCGCACCTGCGGTCCTACGGTGCGACCTTCCTGGTCTTCTCCGATTATATGCGTGCGCCGATCCGCCTCGCCGCGATCATGGAACTGGGCGCGACCTTCGTCTTCACGCACGACTCGATCGGCGTGGGCGAGGACGGCCCGACCCACCAGCCGATCGAGCATCTGGCGACGCTGCGCGCGATCCCCGGCCTCGACACCATCCGCCCTGGCGACGCCAACGAAGTGGCCGAAGCGTGGCGCTGCGCCGTCGAATCGGCCAACCACCCGACCGCGCTGATCTTCTCGCGTCAGGCGCTGCCGACGCTCGACCGCAGCAAGTACGCGCCTGCTTCGGGCGTGAAGAAGGGCGGTTACGTGCTCGCCGATTGCGACGGCACGCCCGACCTGATCCTGATCGCGACGGGCTCGGAGCTGTCGCTGGTCGCCGATGCCTATGAGACGTTGAAGGCGGACGGTGTGAAGGTCCGTGTCGTCTCGCTGCCCAGCTGGTTCCGGTTCGAGATGCAGGACGCCGCCTATAAGGAGAGCGTTCTGCCCAAGGCCGTCACCAAGCGTCTGGCGGTCGAGCAGGCCGGGTCGATCGGCTGGGACCGCTATGTCGGGTTCGGCGGTCGCACGATCACCATGTCGACCTTCGGTGCCTCGGCCCCGCTCGCCAAGTTGCAGGACAAGTTCGGCTTCACCCACGACAATGTCGTGAAGGTGGCCCGCGAAATGATGGAGACCAAGTGATGAGCAAGCTGTCGGAACTGGGCGCCAA
>DXIH01000026.1 GCA_019112965.1 Candidatus Sphingomonas excrementigallinarum
TGTTGTGGGACTCACCCGGCCTGCGCCGTTGATGACGTTTGACACGGTCATCGCCGACACCCCCGCCCGCTCGCCGACCGCGCGGATGGTGACGCCCTCGGCGCGTTTGGTGGGAAGGATATGCTTGGAAGGGGATGTCACGCTGACCCCCCCCTCCCCTTTAGGGGAGGGGCTGGGGGTGGGGCGCTTCCGTAAGCACAACGCTCGTGGAGAAGCCCCACCCCAACCCCTCCCCTAAAGGGGAGGGGCTTTGCCCGGATCGACGCAACGGCTTCCAACCTCAAACCGTCCCGGCCTTCAGCCCCTTGACCGCATGATCCGCCGCGCGCGCGGTCAGTGCCATGAAGGTCAGCGAGGGGTTCACGCACGACACCGACGCCATCTGCGCCCCGTCGGTCACATAGAGGTTCGAGGCGTCATGCGCCTGGCTCCATTTGTTGAGCACCGACTGGCGCGGGTCAGCCCCCATGCGCGCGCCGCCCATCTCGTGGATCGCGTCGCCGGGCACATGCTCGGACTCGCCGCTAGTCACGTTCTTCAGCCCCGCCGCGCGCAGCATCGCCTCGCCCTCGCGCCGGGCGTCGGCCATCATCTTCAGCTCATTGTCGCGGAAGGTCACGTCGAACTTCATCAGCGGCACGCCGAAGCGATCGACCTTGCTGGCATGGAGCGACACGCGATTATCCTCGTAAGGAAGGCATTCGCCGAACGCGCCCATGCTGAACTGCCACGGCCCATAGCGGCGCATCCCATGCTTCATCTCCGCCCCGAAGCCGACCGGCTTGGCGGCGTTACGAAAGGCCGAGCCCTGATAGCCATAGCCGCGCCGGAAGCCGAGCCCTTCGTCACCCTTCAGATTGCGGAAGCGCGGGACATAGACGCCGCCCGGACGGCGGCCATATTCGATCAGGTCCTCCATGCCGGGGATTTCGCCCGACACGCCGACGCGGAAGATATGGTCCATGACATAACGGCCCAGCGTTCCGCTGCTGTCGAAATGGCTGCGCTCCGAACCCGGCGCGCGCGAGTTCATCAGGATCTGCACCGACGCCATCGCCGAGGCGCAGACGAAGACCAGGTTGGCACTGACCGTCTGCGCCTGGCCCGTCTTGGCATCGACATAGCGCACGCCGGTGACCTTCTTCCTCGCCGGGTCGTAATCGAGCCCCGTCACCACCGCATCCGACTGGAGCGTCAGCCGCCCGGTGGCGCGCGCGGCGGGCAGGGTCACGGCTTGCGTCGAGAAATAGGCCCCGAACGAGCAGCCATTGCCGCACTGGTTGCGGAACTGGCATTTGGTGCGGTTCTGGTCGGGCTTGTCCTCGGTCATGTTGGACAGGCGGGTGTGGATCAGCTTGCGCCCCGGAAACTGGCCCTCCAGCCGTTCCTTCAGCCACGTCTCCGCCACGTTCATCGGCATCGGCGGCTGGAACTCGCTATCGGGCAGATAGGGCAGATTCTCCCGCGAGCCCGAGACGCCGATATATTTCTCGACATAGGCGTACCAGGGCTCGACATCCTCATACCGGATCGGCCAGTCGGCGGCGACGCCCTCGCGCTTGTTCGCCAGGAAGTCGTCCGCGCTCCAGCGGAAGGACCAGCGGCCCCAGATCAGCGACTTGCCGCCGACCGCACCGGGTCGGATCCAGTAGAATTTGCTCCCCTCGTCATAGGCATAGGGGTTCAGCCGGTCGTCATTGTAGAATTTCTGATTGCTGGGCGCGACATAGCCCTGCTTGGCGATGAAGTAATCGCTCTCCAGCAACGGCTTGGGCATGATGTTGCGCGCGGGCACCTCGAAGGCGGGCTTGCCGTCATAGGGGTACCCCTCGCCATGCTCGACCATGACGCCCCGGTCGAGCATCAGGACGCGCAGGCCCTTTTCGGTCAGTTCCTTGGCGGCGAACCCGCCGCTGATCCCCGACCCGATCACGATCGCGTCGAAACGGTTCGTCGCCGCCATGGCTATCCTCCCTAAATTCTTATGTCGTTACATGTGTTCGTCATTGCGAGCGGCATGGGTCAGAACCGCAGGCTGCGCAGCGTCCGGAAGCTGGTCGTGATGTCGGGCAGATAGGGCGCGGGCGCCTGGTCGTTCTCGACATAGAAATGCTTCACGCCTGCCAGCCGGTTGAGCTTGAAGATCGATGCGAAGTCGATTTTTCCGGCGCCCACCGCGGTCATGCTGCCATCCGCGCGCGCATCCTTGACGTGATAGGCATAGATGCGCCCGGCCAGTCGCCGGATCAGCGCCTGCACATCCTCGCCCGCATGGATCGCCCAATACAGGTCGATCTCGACCTTCACGAGCGCCGGGTCGGTGCCCTGGAGCAGCCGGTCGTACAGGCTGACGCCGCTGGGCTTGTTGGTGAATTCGAAGTCGTGATTGTGATAGGCGAAACCGAGCCCCGCCTTCTTCAACCCCTCGGCAAAGCGATTGAAATTGGGCAGCGCGGCGTTCCAGCCCTCTTCGGTGCGATGCTGGTTGGTCATGAACGGCAGGACGACCGTATCGGCGCCCAGCGTCTTGGCCATCGCGACGCTGGCATCGAACTTGTCGCGCAGGCTTTCATAGGGAACATGGATCGACGGCGCCTTCAGCCCCAGCCGGTCCTGCGTCCGGCGAAGCATGGCATGGTCCATCGCCTCATAGCCGCCGCCGCCATATTCGATCTCGCGATACCCGATGCCCGCCACGGCCTCGAGGGTCTTGACCGGATCGGCCGAGAAGAGCTGACGGATCGTATAGAGTTGCAGCCCGATGGCCCCCAGCCGGGCGGCCTGCGCCTCGCGCGGCAGCAGGACCGACGCCCCCAGCCCCAGCCCCGCGCCCATCAGCGAACGACGATCGATCATGCCGAATATACCTTGTTGACCTGAGAATAGGGGAAAGCACCGTTATATTCGCCGGGCACGGGCAGATATTCGCGCTCCTGCGTGATGCCGATCTCCGACGTGTAATAGCCGGTGATGACGAGTTGCCGGAACGGCTCGAAGAATGCCCGCCCCTCGGGCAGGACGCCCTCCATCGCCTCGGTCAGCAACGTGTCCTGTTGCGCAGGGCTCGCCTTGGCGGCCGCCAGCTTGTTGACGCTCTGGCTGCGCGCCTCGATCGCGTTCAGTCCGGCGATGATCGGCACCCGGTCGGCGGGCAGCGCCCAGTCGGCCAGCATCTTCTCGATGAACGCGGGCACACCCGCCGCGATCGCGCCGGGCGTGTCGGTGGTGGGCAACACGCGCTCCGCCAGCGCGGTCATCGTCGCGCGCTGGACGGGGGTGAAGACCGCGACGCTGGGCGGGCCGTCCGAGATGACGGGGATGGCGCCACGCGCCTGCTCCACCGCGCCCGCCGCACGGGCGATCGGGGCGAAGAGTGCGGAGCCGAACATGGCGGTGATCCCCGCCAAGGCATGTCTGCGGTCGATATGGGGGGTCATCGGGCATCCTCCGGCAGGTCCTGCGCGATCGCCTCGGGCGGCAGCGGGCGGACCCAGATATTGCGGAACGAGACGGGCGAGTCGTGATCCTGAAGCTGGATCGGCGCGGCATCGCCATGCGCCTGGTATTTCTCGACCTGCCGCCAGACGGTGGTACCCAGCATCGCCTGATGATTCTGCACGACCACGCCGTTCAGGAACACCGTGACATAGGCGGGCCGCAGCAGCTTGCCGTCAGCGGCGAAGCGCGGGCGCTCGAAGATGATGTCGTAGCTCTGCCACTGGCCGGGCTTGCGTGCGGCGTTCACCAGCGGCGGCTTCCAGGCATAGACCGCCCCGACCTGCCCGTCGGCATAGGTCGGGTTGTCATAGCCGTCGAGGATCTGCACCTCATAGCGCTGCATGAACCAGATGCCGCTATTGCCCCGGTCCTGCGACGATTTTTGCGGCGGGTTGGGCGAGCGGAATTCGAGGTGAAGCTGGACATCGCCGAAGCTCTGCTTGCTGACCAGCACGCTTTCGCCCTTGCCGTCGCGCGGGGGCACGGTCATCGCGCCGTCCTTCAGCACCCACGGCTTGCCGCTGGGCGTCCACGCCTCCATCGAGCGGCCGTCGAACAGCACCACCGCATCGGACGGCGCGCCGCCCGGCTGCGCGGCGGGGGTGACGACCTTCGGCGCGGGCCGGTCGGGATCATGGACATGCCATTTGCCACCGGGCAGCATCGGCGTGTCGCGGAAACCCATGCCGGGCTTGTCCGCCTGCTGACCTTGGGCCACCGCACCACTCGCCACGGCCAACGCGATCAACGACAGCATCCGCATCGCTCCCCTCCTCATGTTCTCGGATCGATCGCGCGATACGCGGCGATCAGCTTGTCTTCACCCACCCGGCCCTTGACCGAATTGCCATGTTCCATGCCGATCACCCCGGCATAGTTCTGGGTCTTCAGAAAGCGGCAGATATTGGCGTAGTTGATCTCGCCGCTGCCCGGCTCGTTGCGACCGGGATTGTCGCCGAACTGGATATAGCCGATCTCGTCCCAGCACAGCTTCATCGTCGGAATCAGATTCCCCGACTGGATCTGCTCATGATACAGGTCGGCCAGCACCTTCACACCGGGACTGTTCGCCCCGCGTGCCACGGCATAGCCCTCTGCGATCGACTGCATGAACACGCCCGGATGGTTGGTCCGGGTGTTGAGCGGCTCCATCACCAGCGCCATGCCATGCGGCGCGACGATGTCGCCCGCGCGGCGCATCACGTCGATGATCCGCCCCATCTGGATTGCAGGGTGCAGTCGCTTGTCCATGAAGCCGGTGACGACGGTCATCCGCGTCGCGCCGACACGCTTGGCGACATCGACCGCGCTGGTCACGTCGGCCAGGAACGCCTGTCGCTCGGCATCGTCGTCACCACCCAGCAGGGGCCGTGATTCCGACCATTTGGGCATCGAGGCGACGAACACGCCCATCGTCATCCTGCGGTCGCGCAGCGCCTTGGCGATCGCCTCCTGCTCCGCGACGGGGCGGAGGCGGTACTCATTGTCCTCCCACGCCCAGAAACCCTGATCTGCGGCATAGGCGATCTGCTCGACCGAGCTGTCGCCCCGGCTGGCAAAGCTGCCCAGATGCGGGGCGAAGCCCAAGGTGAAGCGCGCGGCGTTGCCCCCCCTGCCCGCCTTCTGCCCCGCCAGTGCGGCGGCGGGGACGGCGGCGGCGAGGCCACCCATGACGGTGCGACGCGACCAGCTCATGCGACACTCTCCGCAACAGGGCGACGGGGACGACGGCGCTCGGCCAGCCAGATGCCGCCGAACACGAGCAACAGGATCACCGGCACGATCGCGAGGCGCGCAAAGGACTGCGACGCCGCCGCATCCTCGACCTGGCGCAGCGCCTCGCCGGTCAGCCGCTTGAACGCCTCCGGTCCACCGGCCAGCTCGACCTTGGCGGCGTCGAACATCGCACCCAGCTGCGGCAGGACGAAGAAGCTCGCCAGCGCGCCCGCCGATCCGACCAGTCCCAGCGCCCAGGCCCCGCCGCGCGGGTAACGCTCGGCGACCGAGGCGAGCATGGTCGGCCACATGGCACAGACGCCCAGCCCCCAGACGGTCGAGGCCAGGATTGCCGCCACCGGCGACTGCGCGCGCGACAACAGGAACAGGCCGATCCCCGCCATCAGGCTCGATACCCAGAGCAGCCCCGGATTGGACAGCCGCCCCGCGATCCGCCCGGCAAAGTGGCGGAACACGAACATCAAAGCGCTGACATAGACGAGGAGCAGAATGCCACGCATCCCGACCCGGCTGCTCAGCGCAACATCGAGCCACTGGCCCGGCGCCAGTTCGGACGCGGCGGTCAGGAACATCGCGCCGAACCAGACGAAGAAGCTCGGCCGCTTGAAGACCTCCGCGATCATGCCGCCGAAACCGACATCGCGAACCTCACGCGGGACGGGCGGGAAATGCGTCGTCGCCGCCATCACCAGCACGCCGAGCGCCGGGATCAGAACCAGCGCCATGATCGCCTGCCACGACAGGACTTCGGCCAGCAGCACCCCGGCCAGGCCACCGACGATCAGACCGCCGGGATACCAGGCATGAAGCACGTTCAGCCGGTGCGTGGTCTCTTCCGGGTAAAGCCGTGCGGTCAGCGGATTGATCGACGCCTCCGCCAGACCCCAGCCGATACCGCTCAAGAGCATTCCGCCCCAGACGATGTGATAGACGCCCATGCCGGTCGCGACATGGCCCGCCCCGATGATCGCACTCGTGCCGACCAGGAAGCACAGGCCGCAGCCGATCAGCATCTGCCGCGCGCCGATCCGGTCGAGCAGCGCGCTCGCCACGAACAAGGTCGCGGCAAACCCCAGAAAGGCCGATCCCAGCGCCGAGCCGATCAACTCCCCCGCCTGGACCGGCGCGATGGGGTCGATCCACTGTGCCTTCAGGCTGCTTGCCACCGCGGCGCGCAACGCCGCACTCGCGGCGGCCGTAAACAAGGCCAGCACGCTCAGCCAGAACAGACGCGACCGATTGTCCGGTATCGCTTCCATGCCCCTCTCCCGCTTATATTTTGTCAGGGCCTGACCTTCCGGGGCGGATGGTCAGGCCTTTGGTTTATTTCCCGTCATTGCGAGCGAAGCGCGGCCATCCAGGGCGTCTTGCCCGGACACTGGATTGCTTCGCTGCGCTCGCCATGACGAAGAGCATCATTCAAATACCCAGCCAGCGCCGGTTAGCCGCCGGATCGCCACCACCGGCAAAATCGTCGAAGGCGCGTTCGGCCCGGCGGATCATGTGCGCCGCGATAAAGGGTGCACCCTCGCGCGCGCCGTCTTCCGGATGCTTCAGGCAGCATTCCCATTCCAGCACCGCCCAACCGTCATAGCCGTACTGGGTGAGCTTCGAGAAAATCCCGCCGAAATCGACCTGCCCGTCGCCCAGCGAGCGGAACCGCCCCGGCCGGTCGACCCAGTCGCTATAGCTGCCATAGACGCCCGCGCGGCCGGTCGGGTTGAACTCGGCATCCTTGACGTGGAACATGCGGATGCGGTCGTGATAGAAATCGATGAACTGCAGATAGTCCATTGCCTGCAGCACGAAATGGCTGGGGTCGTATAGGATGTTGGCTCGCGCATGGCCGCCGACCGAATCCAGGAAGCGCTCGAAGGTCGTGCCGTCGTGCAGGTCCTCACCCGGATGGAGTTCGTAGCAGAGGTCGACGCCCTCCTCCTCGAACGCATCCAGGATCGGCCGCCAGCGCTTACCCAGTTCGGCAAAGCCTTCCGCGACCAGCCCGGCGGGCCGCTGCGGCCAGGGATAGACGAAGGGCCAGAGCAGCGCACCCGAGAAGGTCGCATGGGCGCTCAGGCCCAGCCGCCGACTGGCCTTCGCCGCGTAGAGAAGCTGCTGGACCGCCCATTGCTGGCGCTCGGCGGGCTTGCCGCGCACCGCCTCCGGCGCGAAGCCGTCGAACGCCGCGTCATAGGCGGGATGCACCGCGACCAGCTGCCCCTGCAAATGGGTCGACAGCTCGGTGATCGCCACCCCCGCCTCGGCACAGCGCCCGGCCAGGTCGTCGCAATAATACTGACTTTCGGCCGCCGCCTTCAGGTCGATGCAGCGCGCATCCCAGGTCGGGATCTGCACGCCCTCATAGCCCGCCTCCGCCATCCAGCGTGCCGCCGAGTCGAGCGTGTCGAACGGCGCGGCATCGCCCATGAACTGCGCCAGGAAGATGCCCGGCCCGCGCATGGCAGGGGCAGCGGTCACTTGGCCGTCTCGGCCTTGAGATACGCGATCAGCGCGGCGCGCTTGGCGGGGTCGGCGACGCCGATCGGCATCCGCGTGCCCGGCACCTTCTTCATCGGCGCGGCGATGAACTCGCCCAGCGTCTTGTCGTCCCATTTCAGGCCCGACGCCTTCATCGCGGGCGAATAGTTGAAGCCCGCGACCGAGCCCGCCTGTCGCCCGAACACGCCGTTCAGATTGGGACCGACACCGTTGCGGCCGCCCTTGTTGAGCGTGTGGCAGGCCCGGCATGCGGCAAAGGCCTGCGCACCCGCCGCCGGGGCCGTCTGCGCGGTCGATGGTGCCTGCACGGCCAAGATACCAGCAACCATCGCCGGCACGGCGGCGGCCAGCCCGATCAGCTGCCTCATCCTCACTCTCCCGAAATTTTCTTGCCCAGACTCGCTGGTTGTTGCGCGAGTTTACCGTTAAACCGTCACCACGCAAGTACGGAATATCGCAATATAAGGGATTGGGATGAAAGGCAGAGGATGATGGCGGGACGCAAATTACGGCTGGCCATGGCGGGCGGCGGCGAGGGCGCATTCATTGGCGGCGTGCACCGCATGGCCGCGGCGCTGGACGGCGACTGGGAACTGGTCGCTGGCACGTTCAGCAGCGATGCCGCCCGCAACCGGCGCAGCGGCGAGCAACTGGGCCTGGCTCCCGACCGGGTGCATGGCTCGATCGATGCGCTGCTCGCCGACGAACGCGCGCGCCCCGAAGCCGAGCGCATCGACGCCGTCGCGATCGTCACCCCCAACCATCTCCACGCCCCCATGGCGATCGCGGCGTTGAACGCGGGCTTTCCCGTTTTCAGTGAAAAGCCGATGGCGATGAATTTTGCCGAAGCGCGCGCCATCGCCGAGGCCGCGCGGGCGTCGGGACAGCTTTATACCCTGGCCTTTACCTATAGCGGCTATCCGATGGTCGAGGAGGCCCGGGCCCGCATCGCACGCGGCGATCTGGGCGCGATCCGGCTGGTCCATGTCGAATATGTCCAGGGTTGGCTGAGCAGCCCGCTCGACCGCGAGGGCAACAAACAGGCCGAGTGGCGCACCGATCCGGCGCGCGCGGGACTGGGCGGGGCGCTGGGCGATATCGGCACCCACGCCTTCCAGCTGGCCGAGCATGTCGCGGGGCAGAAGGTCGAGGCGCTGTCGGCGGACGTGACCACCCATGTCGCGGGGCGGATGCTGGACGACGACGTCAACGTGCTGCTGCGCTTCGCCGAGGGCGCGCGCGGCACACTGCGCGCGACGCAGGTGGCGGCGGGCGAGGAGAATGGCCTGCGCCTGCGCATCCATGGCGAGAAGGGTGGCCTGGAATGGTCGCAGATGGAGCCGAACACCCTCACCCTGCGCTGGCTCGACCGCCCGGCCGAGATCGTCCGCGCGGGCGGGCCGGGCCTCAGCCCCACCACCCTGCCCCGCCTGCGCACCCCCTCGGGCCATCCGGAGGGCTATATCGAGGCATTCGGCAACCTCTACCGCGCGGTGGCCGACGCGTTGCGGGACGGCGGCGCCGCCACGGGCGGGGCTCCGGGTGACCCAGACTGGTATCCGGGACTGGAGTCGGGCCTGCGGACGATGGCGTTCGTCGAAGCGGTCCTGAAAAGCGCGAAATCGCAGGAGAAGTGGACGGCGTTTCCGGTGGTGGACGCTTCGCCCATTCGCGGATAGCCTTCATTCCATCGGGGGGAGAGAATATGCGGTCCTGTCACATCGTCTCGGGTCTCGTGCTGGCGCTGCTCGCGGGTACGGCATCGGCGCAGGCATCGTCCGACCCGGCGATCCTGACGCTCGTCCAGTCGTTCAACGACGCGCGCAATAGCTTCGATGCAAAGGCGCTCGATGGGTTGCTGGCACCGGATTATGTCGAGGTCTCACCGCGCGGCGAGATCGATCGGCGGCCAGCGGTCCTGGGCTTTTACACCCCCGACAAGGCGAGCCCAGTCCCGCCGATGCGCTTTCATACCGACGATGTACGGCACCATGGCGACAGCGCCATCGTCATCGGTTCGATCGACTATACGCTGCCCGATCCAAGCGGCGGCACCGTGACCCGCAGCGTGCGCGTGACCTATGTCGAGCAGCGGATCGGCCAGACATGGAAGATGGCGTCGGTGCAATATACCAGCGTCATGCCGCCCAAGCCCGCTTCCTGACCCGCGTGACGACCGAATGGCTATCACCGCCCTCTTTTCGCATCGAAGGTTCGATGACGTCAGCGTGAGGAACGGATGATCCTTTTGGCCGTGGTCCTGCAAACGGAAGCCGCCTTATCCTTTGGCGATGCGCGACAGCTCCCCCCGGCTGTCGCTGGCGAGCGTCTTTTGAAAGACGTGGAGCACGGGCCTGTCGAAACATTCATCGCGCCGGTCGGGGGGATGAACGCCCCCGGCACTATCGACGCCGATCTTGTGGAGCGTCCGGCCGCGACGGCTCAAGGCTGTACGAGGGTCCGATGGACCGTGCGCTTCCGTACCCATCCCGGAAACCCGCTGGATGATGCGATACCCGACAATCGCTATCCGACGACGGAAATCGCGCGGGCCAAGCCGTCAGGATGCTCAACCGCCCACTATGTCCATGTAAATCCGGGCATCGATCCGTTACGGGGCTTCGCCGTTCTGGAACAGCTGGATCGCCTTCGTTCCGGCGGCGCGAAGTTCACGATCGAATGCACGGATCAAACCCGTTCGGGATTGTGCGATAGAAAGGCGACAATCCCGACCGAATTGGCGCGCCTCAAGCCATGGAATATCTCCGCCGATCCCGATGGCTTGCTGATATGGCTCGGCACACCCGGCCGCACCGTCACCGAGGTGCGCTTTGATGAGCAGCAACCCGACCGCGTCTGGATCAGCCGAAGCATCCCCGCGCCGTTCTAGAGCATGATGACATGAGATTAACTCACCCCTCCCCTTCAGGGGATGGGCCGAGGGTGGGGCGCCTCCGCAAGCTTGCCGCCGGTGGCGAGGCCCCACCCCAACCCCTCCCCTGAAGGGGAGGGGCTCTCCTTGGTTCAACGCAACGTCATCACGGTCTAAACGTGGGCGGGGATGGTGGCCAATAGCCCTTATCCTCGCCGCCCCCGCACGATCCCCACCGCGCTTGCCAGCACGGCGGCGTCCTCGGCAAAGCCCGTCTTGGTCTGGCCATAACGGCCCAGCGCCGCCATCCGGCCGCGCCAGCCGGGGTAGGAGGCAACGACCGCCGTCACGCCGCCGATCGCCGCGCCCAGCCAGCGATGCTTCGGGCTGGCCAGCGCCGCGCCCGCGATCGCCGAGGTCGTGAAGCGCGCCGCCAGCCCGATGGGCACGATGCGGTTGGGCGCGGTCTTCTGCTTGTCGCCCGCCATTTCGCCGATCGCCAGCGCCAGCGTGCCCGCCGCGACGATGGGGTTTGCCAGCCAGCGCAGCACGCCCTTGCCGACCGGCAACTGCCCGCGCGCCGCGGCGATCGATACGGCGGCCAGCGGCGTCATCGCACGCTGTCCGCCGACCAGACCCATTTTGAACGGCGCCAGCAAATGGGCAGGCAGGGAAGCGGGCATGGCATAGACCTCGTTGTACAAATCAGGTCGCGACAACGCATCGCCCCTGCCGCAGGGTTCCCCCCTTCCCCACCGCCCCCGGATTTTGGCATGATGGCGGCCATGATCCGCATCCTGATGACCGCCGCGCTGCTGACGCTGGCCGCCTGTTCCTCGCATGACCAGCCCCAGGGGTTGAGCGCAGAGGAGAACCGCCAGTTGAACGACGCCGCCGCGATGCTCGATGCCAATGCGTTCGATCTGAACGCGATGGCGCCTTCGGACGTTGGGGGTAAAAATTCCACTGACAACGAAAGCTGATACGCCATGACCGACATGCCGCTTCGCCGCCTGGGCTCGACCGACCTGATGATCGCGCCGCTGGTGCTGGGCGGCAATGTCTTTGGCTGGACCGCCGACCGGGCGGCGAGCTTTGCGGTCCTGGACGCCTTTGTCGATCAGGGCGGCACGATGATCGACACCGCGGACGTCTATTCCGCCTGGGCCGACGGCCATCAGGGCGGCGAGTCCGAGGCGATGATCGGCGAATGGCTGAAGGCCAGTGGCAAGCGCGACCAGGTGCTGATCGCCACCAAGGTCGGGATGCTGCCCGGCGAAGGCGGCGAGAAACTGGCCCCCGCCCGCATCGCGGCGGCGGCGGAGGCCTCGCTCAAGCGGCTCGGCACCGACCGGATCGACCTGTATTTCGCCCATCAGGATGACGAGGATCAGCCGCAGGAGGCGGTGATGGAGGCCTTTGCCAAGCTGGTCCAGGCGGGCAAGGTGCGCGTCATCGGCGCGTCCAACTTCCATGCCGCCCGCCTGAAATCGGCCAATGAGGCCGCGCTGGCCGCCGGGCTGCCGCGCTATCACGTCCTGCAACCCGAATATAATCTGGTCAGCCGCCACAAGTTCGAGGGTGAGTTGCAGGATTACTGCGTCACCGAGAATATCGGCGTCGTCCCCTATTATGGCCTGGCCGCCGGGTTCCTGACCGGCAAGTATCGCAGCGACGACGACCTGTCGCAAAGCGTGCGCGGCGCGAAGATGGGTGAGTTGCTCCATGGCAAGGGCGCGGCGGTGCTGGCGGCGCTGGACGCGGTGGCGGAGGAGACGGGGGCCACCCCGGCCCAGGTCGCGCTCGCCTGGCTCATCGCGCAGCCGGGCGTCACCGCGCCCATCGCCAGTGCTACCAGCGTGAAGCAGCTGTCCGAACTCACGCCCGCGATGCGGTTGACCCTGACCGACGAACAGCTGGCCCGGCTGACGGACAGCGGCGCGTAAAGCCCACGGATGAACGCAAAATTAAACCGTTTTCGGAACGGATGCTAACGTGCAGGTTTAATGCACGTTATATGAAGCCTCCGACCATATTAATCGTCGAAGACCAGCAGCTTTTGCTGATGCACGTCCAATTTGCGTTCGAGGATGCGGGTTATGTGGTGATCCAGGCCGACAGCGCCGACCAGGCGTTGCTGGCCCTGGATCGGCACCCCGAAGTCCGCGCCATCTTCACCGATGTCGCGATGCCCGGATCGATCGATGGCGCCGCGCTGGCGGCCAGAGTGCACCAGACCCATCCGCATGTGACGATCATCGTCACATCGGGCGAGCAACTGCATGTCGCCGATGAACTTCCCGAGGGCGTGCTGTTCGTGCCCAAGCCCTATACGGGGCATGATATCATCCGGCTGATCGGAGAGAGCGTCGCCTGATCGGCTCGGCGCTGCCGGAACGTCAGTCTTCGACGAAATTCCACGCCGTCACGCCGCGCTCCCGTTCATTCACTAGCATCGCGCGGCCGAACGGCGGATGCGAACGCTGCGGACATTCGGCCCGCAGACAACGGCGACAGCCCGGGCCGATCGGGACCGCTGTCCCGCTCACCGGATCCTGTCCCCGGATCGCCGCCAGCTGCCCCGCGAGATCCGCCGTCACCCCCAGCATCACCGCGAACCACCCCGCGATGCCCGACAGCGTCCGCCCCGCCCGCGACGTCGCCTGCGTCAGGGTGACGAAGCGCTGGCCATCGGGCATCGCCACGGTTTGCACCAAGAGATCGCCGCTCCGGTCGAAGGCGTAAAAGACGTTCATCAGCGGGCACAGGCCCTCCGCCTCGACCAGACCGGGATCGGCCGCGCCCGCCAATCGCTTCGAGACCTGCCCCGCGCGGTCGACCCGCATCAGGAAGAAGGGCAAGCCCCGCGCGCCGACCCGATTGAGGGTCGTCAGCCGGTGCGCCAGCTGCTCGAACGACACGCCGAACCGCCGTTGCAGCACGGGCAGGTCATAGCCGGTCGCCTCGCACGCACGCAGGAAACGGGCATAGGGCATGACGATGGCGGCGGCGAAATATTGCGCCAGATAGCGTCGGAACAGCCGCTCCGCGATCCGGTCGCCAAAGGCCGCGCCGCGTGCCAGCGCCTCGATCTCGCTGCGCGCCTCGGACTGGGCGAGTTGCACCGCCAGCGCGAAGACGCGTGCGGGCGCCTCCAGCATCTCGGACAGCTGCAACTGCCGGGCATGGAGGTCCAGCCGGACGAGCCGGTCGGGCAGGATGTCGATCGGCAGCACCCGGATCGACAGGGCGTGGCGCACCCGCAACCGCTCCGCCAACGCGCCGTACAGGTCGCCCGCCGCCAGCCGTAATTCATCCGCCAGCGTCTCGGCGGCGGCATCGAGATCGGGAAAGTGGTTGCGCCACCGCTCGATCTCGCGCCGGACGGACAGCGTCGGATCGGGCGTGGCCGGAGTGTTCGCCGCGTCCCCGCCCGCCCCCGCCAATCGGTCGAATGCGCGCGCAAACGCCTCCGCGCCACCCGGCGCCGCCGCCAGCCATTCTTCCAGCTCGGTGCGGTCTATCTCCAGGTCAGCGAACAGCGGATCGGCCAGCCGCCGCCGCATCGCCGCCGCGCCGCCGCCGGGCGCATCGCTGGTCAGGGCGCGCGGATCGAAGTCGAACGTCTCGACCAACCGCACCAGCAACGCCGCCGATACCGGCCGCTGGTTGCGCTCGATCAGGTTCAGATAGCTGGGCGAGATGTCCAGCATCTCGGCCATCGCCGCCTGCGACAGGCCATTCTGCCGCCGCAACCGCCGCACGGCATGGCCCGCGATCACCTTGGCTCCGCTCATCGCCGCTCTCCTCATGACAGAGGCTGCGCTGCGCTCCACCGACTGTCAATTATTTACATCCAGACAAAAATGGTCGGCGGATTACAGACGAAGCGACGCTGCCGGACACCAGCAACACCTTCTGCACCGATGATCTTCCCGGCATTCTCTCGGTCACGAACAGTCACATTGTAAAGGACGACGCGATGCCGAGCTTCCAGGATCTGATCCCCGCCCCCGCCGGGCGGTTCGACGGCATCGCCCGTCCCTACACTCCCGCCGACGTCGCGCGACTGCGCGGCTCGATCACGGTAGAGCATACGCTGGCCCGGCGCGGCGCGCTGAAATTGTGGGAGCTGCTCCAGTCCGAAGATTATGTCCCGGCACTCGGCGCACTGTCGGGCAACCAGGCGATGCAGATGGTCCGCGCCGGGCTGAAGGCGATCTATCTGTCGGGCTGGCAGGTCGCGGCGGACGCCAACACCGCCGGGCAGATGTATCCCGACCAGTCGCTCTACCCCGCCAATGCCGGGCCGGAACTGGCACGCAAGATCAACGCGACGCTGGCGCGCGCCGACCAGATCGAGCATTCGGAGGGCGGCGCGACGCGTGACTGGTTCGCCCCCATCGTCGCCGATGCCGAAGCCGGGTTCGGCGGGCCGCTTAACTGCCATGAGATCATGAAGGCCTATATCGCGGCCGGCGCGGCGGGCGTGCATTTCGAGGACCAGCTGGCCTCGGAAAAGAAATGCGGCCATCTGGGCGGCAAGGTGCTGATCCCCACGGCGGCGCACATCCGCAACCTGGACGCGGCGCGGCTGGCGGCGGATGTGGCGGGCGTACCGACCGTGATCTGCGCGCGCACCGATGCCGAAAGCGCCCGGCTCATCACGTCGGACGTCGACGAGCGGGATCATGAATTCCTGACCGGCGAGCGGACGGCGGAAGGGTTCTTCCGCCTGAAGCCGGGGACCGGCGTCGACCATTGTATCAAGCGCGGCCTGGCCTTCGCCCCCCATGCCGACCTGTTGTGGTGGGAGACCTCGAAGCCCAACCTGGCGGACGCGCGCCGCTTCGCCGAAGCGATCCGGCGCGAGCATCCGAACAAGATGCTGGCCTATAATTGCTCGCCCAGCTTCAACTGGGAGGCCAATCTGGACCGCGACGATATCGCCCGGTTCCAGCGCGAGATCGGGGCGATGGGGTACAAGTTCCAGTTCGTCACGCTCGCCGGGTTCCACCAGCTGAATTACGGGATGTTCGAGCTGGCACGCGGATATCGCGACCGGGGCATGGCGGCCTATTCCGAGCTGCAACAGGCGGAGTTCGCCGCCGAGCCCCATGGCTATACCGCGACCCGCCACCAGCGCGAGGTGGGCACCGGCTATTTCGACCTGATCGCGCAGATGGTCGCGGGCGGCGACAGCTCGACCACCGCGCTCGCCGAATCCACCGAAGCCGCCCAGTTCGTCCGGGCCGCCTGACACCCATAACGAAGGAGAATATGCCATGCCGACCGAACCGCAACGCAGCCGCGCCGTCTTCTCCACCGAGGACTTCGCCCTGATGAAGGAAGCGATCGCCGAGCACGTCAAGCGGGTCGCCGACGATCCCCGCTCGATCAAGTTCGCGCATCTGTACCACCGGCTGGGGCGGATCGCGTCCTGAGGCAATCCCGTGGCCTTCGACTTCGCTCAGGCTAAACGGAAGTTGGGGAAAGTCCCCCCAATCCGTTCGCACTGAGCGTAGTCGAAGTGCACGCCCATCCCTCTGCCAAACAGCTTCGTTAACCCCACGGAACAACCAGCCCGATCGCACGCTGTACCGGCCATGCCAGACACCGGCCTGACCGCGCGCATTCGCGAGAATATCGTCCTGTACGGCGCGCTGGTGGCCAATCTCGGCATCGGCGTCGCCAAGTTCGTCGCTGCGGGGATCACCGGCTCCTCCTCGATGCTGACCGAGGGCGTACATTCGGTGGTCGACAGCGGCAACCAGATCCTGCTGCTCTATGGCCAGAAGCGCGCCAAGCGCGGGCCGGATGCGGTCCATCCCTTCGGCTATGGGCGCGAGCTGTATTTCTGGGCATTCGTCGTCGCGATCCTGATCTTCGCGCTGGGCTCCGGCATCTCGATCTATGAGGGCTGGCTGCACATCAAGGCGCCCGAGCCGCTGCGTGATCCGACCGTCAATTATATCGTGCTGGCCATCGCCTTCGCCCTGGAGGGCGCGAGCTGGACCATCGCGGTGCGGGAGTTTTCGCGCGCCAAGGGGGATAGCGGCTGGTGGCGGGCGATCCATGATTCCAAGGACCCACCGGGCTTTATCGTCCTGTTCGAGGATTCGGCCGCGCTGGCGGGTCTTGTCATCGCGGCGCTGGGCGTCTGGTTGTCCCATGCGACCGGCGATGCGCGGATCGACGGGGTCGCGTCGATCCTGATCGGCCTCGTGCTGGGGGCCGTCGCGATCCTGCTGGCGCGCGAGGCCAAGGGGCTGCTGATCGGCGAACGCGCCGATCCGGAGGTGGTGGAGACGATCCGCGAGATCGTTGCCGCGCGCCCCTGGATCACGCACGTCAACCATGTCCGCACGATCCACACCGCGCCCGACAGCATCTTCGCCGCGATCAGCGCCGATTTCGTCGACAGCCTGCCCATGGGCGTGGCGGAGACGATGATCGAACTCCTGGAAGACGATCTTCGACAGGCCGTGCCCAGCCTGTCATCCATCTACATCCGCCCGGAAAAGCGGGAGAATGCGGCTGCGCCCACCGCTCAACATAGGTTATGAGGCGATCATGACCAAGCTCCTGCGATTCGCGGCTGCCCTGCTCCTGGCGCTGACCTTTGCGCTCCCCGCCCAGGCGGCGGTCACGATCACCTTCTGGAGCCATGAGCTGGGCAACAGCTTCCCGCACGCCTTCTTCTCGCTGCGCGGCACCGTGGATGCCACCGGCCAGCCGGTGGATGCCAATTACGGCTTCACCGCCCGATCCGTATCCCCCGCGCTGTTGATGGGTACGGTGAAGGGTCGGCTGGACATCTCCAAACCCTTCTACATCTCGACCAGCGACGCGCAGTTCTCCTACGTGATGACCGACGTGCAATATGCCGACATACTGGCACTGGTCGCGGCATGGGACGAGAAGACGGGGGACTCGCATTACAATCTGAATCAGCGCAACTGCGTGCATTTCGTGCAGGAAGCGGCGCGACGGATCGGACTGGTCGGGCTCGATCATCCCGAGCTGATGAAGAAGCCGCGGTCCTATCTGAAGGCGGTGGCGCAGGCCAATGCCGACCGGGTCACGGTGATCGGCCAGGATGGCAAGGAATATCTTGCTTCGCTACCGCCGCTGCCTGCCGCGCCTGTCGCTCCGTCGCCCGCGCCGACTCAGCCCGTGACGGGCGCCAGTTCGAGTATGTCGACCACCGATTCATAAGCCGGAAACGGGAAGGCGATCCGCCAATGCGTCGGATCGATCCGTTCCACCACGCCCGCCATGTCGCGGGCCCGGTCGCGGCCATAGGCGTAGGACCGCTCCTCGTCCCCCAGGATCATCGTGCCCAGGAAGATGCTGCGCGCGTCGGTGTCGGGATAGATGCGCCCGGTCAGGCGCTGTGACCCATCGATCTTGGTCAGTTGCTGGCCGCCGCCCGTCACGCGGCAGCGGAAATAGGGATAGGCGACATAGGTCAGTGTCGCACGTCCCTGGGAGCCCAGCTTGACCGTGCGACAGCGATAATCGCCGTCGGGCAGTTGCGGGTCGGCAAGCGAATAGTCGGGATCGGCCAACTGGCCCAGTGCCGCGATATCGCTGGCGGCCCCGCCTGCCCGCGCCTGGGTCAGTCCCTTGATCCAGGCCGTGCGCCAGCCACGCAGGCGGACGCGGTCATCCTCGGTCGCCGCCAGCCGCCAGTCATTCGCCTGTTCGACCCGCTGCGCCTGGACGGCGACCACGCCGCCCGCCGCCAGCATCGTGCCGAGCAGGACCAGCGGCCACCTCATTGCGCGGTCCAGCCGCCATCGACCGACAGGTTCGCGCCGGTGATCGACTTCGCTTCGTCGCGGCAGAGGAACAGCGCTAGCGCCGCGACCTGTTCGATGGTCACGAACTCCTTGGTCGGCTGGGCCTTCAGCAGCACATCGTCGATCACCTGCTCGCGGCTGAGGCCCCGTGCCTTCATCGTGTCCGGAATCTGGTTTTCGACCAGGGGTGTCCAGACATAGCCGGGCGAGATGCAGTTGGCGGTGATGCCGTCGGTCGCCACCTCCAGCGCCACGGTCTTGGTGATGCCGACCACGCCATGCTTGGCGGCGACATAGGCGGACTTGTTGGGGCTCGCGACCAGGCTGTGCGCCGAGGCGGTGGTGATGATCCGCCCCCAGCCCCTGGCCCGCATGTGCGGAATCGCCGCGCGCATCATGTGCCATGCCGAGGACAGGTTGATTGCGATGATCGCATCCCATTTCTCGACCGGAAACTCGGTGATCGGGGCGACGTGCTGGATACCGGCATTGTTGATGACGATATCGACCGAGCCTATTTCCTTCGCCGCCCGCTCGATCATCGCCGCGATCTGATCGGGTTGGGTCATGTCCGCCGGGTCGTAGAGCGCCGCCGCCCCGCTGGCCTGTGCCAGCGCGGCGCGGTTCGCCTCGATCGCCTCCGCCTCGCCGAAACCGTTCAGCACGACTGCCGCGCCCTCCGCCGCCAGCGCCTTGGCATAGGCCAAGCCGATGCCCGAGGTGGAGCCCGAGATCACCGCCGTCTTGCCCTTCAGGAACATGCCATTCTCCTGTGTTATACACCACACCATGCGATCAGATGCCGACCCGTGCAACCGCCGGACGGCCTTGCGGGTTCAACCTTGCGCCGAAGACCCGCATAGGCGGGCATCATGACAAAGGGGTGAGACGATGCGGCTCGACGATTATGACAACGACATCGACGTCGGCGAGGCGCAGAGTGGCGGCGGCGGCTTTGGCGGTGGCGGCGGCGGACTGTTGTTCGGGCTGTTACCGTTGATCGGCAGCCGCTTCGGCTGCGGCGGCATCGTCGTCGTGCTTATCATCCTGGCGGTCGTGGGCATGAACCCGCTGGGCCTGCTGACCGGCGGCGGCAGCGGCAATGCACCCGTCACCCGATCAGCCGACTCCTCCTCGAGCCAGAGCGTGCGGCAGATTTGCGAGGCCTCGCCCGAACGCCGCGACACCTGCCGCGCGTTCAGCAATGCCGACAACACCTGGGAAAAGATCTTCGCGGAGTCCGGACAGCGTTTCGAGGCGCCGGGCCTGCGCTTCTTCAAGCCGGATGCGAACAGCGTCCAGTCGGGTTGCGGCGTGGCCCAGTCGGCGGTCGGCCCCTTCTATTGCCCGACCGATCGCAAGATCTATCTCGACACCAATTTCTTCAACGAGCTGGCCAACCGCTTCGGCGCGAAGGGCGATTTCGCGCGCTATTATGTCGTCGCGCACGAGTTCGGCCATCATATCCAGACCCTGCTTGGCACGTCGGACAAGGTGCGTCAGGCGCAACAGGCGGCGGGACAGGCGGAGGGCAATGCCCTGTCGGTACGGCTGGAACTGCAGGCGGATTGCTATGCGGGCGTCTGGGCCGCCAAGAACCGCGACCGGCTGGAACCCGGCGATGTCGAGGAAGGCATGACCGCCGCCCGCGCCATCGGTGACGACACGCTTCAGCGTGAGGCAACCGGCCGCGTCGTGCCGGACAGCTTCACCCACGGCACGTCCGAACAGCGGATGCGCTGGCTGCGTAAGGGCATGGAAACGGGCGATCCCGCCCAGTGCGATACGTTTTCGGGCGCGATCTGAGCGGGAACTTCTCCCCCTCCCGCAAATGGGAGGGGGCGGGGGTCGTCCGGGAGTCTCACCGAAACCACCACCTGTGGCCTTGCCCTCCCCCAACCCCTCCCGCCTGCGGGAGGGGAGTAAGAAGGCGCGCGCCGGAATGGGTTGGAACCAGCTGGCTTTCCGTCGCCAGCCTACGACATACCTAAAGTCGCCAAGAATGCTCCCCCTCCCGCAAGCGGGAGGGGGTCGGGGGGA
>DXIH01000027.1 GCA_019112965.1 Candidatus Sphingomonas excrementigallinarum
TACTTCGGTATACAGGCCAAGAAGGGTAAGCTGGACTCGGCTGGGATGACTAAGGGTTCAAATGCGAATATATCAGAGATCTACCATCAGGTTCTGATGATGCTGGGTCATGAGGTATTCGATGCTGACACGAATAAGAAGGCGCTTGTCGATCACGCGTTTATCATAGCGGGCGGTGAAATTACGAAAGCGGCTAGAAACTGGCTAGGCAACGCACTAGATAACTCAAAGCGCAGTCAGATTATGTTTATGGATCGCGAGCATATATTAAATCTATACGTCACTCGCGGTCTTGATCTGCCATCATTGGCACTGCCACCTAAAGCTGATCCTTGGTCAACTGACTTCGGCGATGACACACCTTTCTGACGAATGGCCTGTTTCGGCATAGTCGGGCATTCCGAGTTGGAGGCCTGACCGGCGGCTTTGTCCCACAAACGGCCGCTACTGCTGAGCTAATTAATCGAAGCCGGGAAGCTCCAGCTGCTCGCCGAACCCGGAAAACTGGGTTGGCATCTCGTCCCCGAGCAGGGCGTCGGCGAGCTGTCGCGGTCCACTAAAATTGCTCAGGACGTCATTCGAATAGATCGTCTGTTCGGTTGCAACGATACGGTCGAACGACTCGTCATTCAGTTCGCGCTCGATGAAGGCGCGCAGCCCCTGGCCGGGCCGGAAATGCCAGAGCAGGATGCGCCGGGCAGCCCGCAGAAGATTGCCGTCAATCGATGGATTGGGTAGCAAATTGACGTCGATAGTGCGCTCAGCCAGCCGTTCGAGGTAACCGGGTAGGGCATGGACCTTGCGCTTTTGCACCTCGTAGCAAATCGCGTCGCAGTCGAAGAAAGTGGTATCGACAAGATCTGCCAACGTGTGTGTGCGTACCAGTCCTACGGCCGAAGCCCAGGTGTTGGGCAGCGACCAGAAATCCACCTTCCAATGCGGATGGATCGAAGCGAAACCGCCAAAGCGGTTTGGCGTTGCGTCCAGCGTTGCAGCGAGCGCGGCAACGCGCGCTGGCTCGGCATCTATCACCAGATCGATGTCCGACCGAAAGCCAACCTTTCCCTTGCGGGCAATATCACGCACTAAGCCTCCGATAATGGCCACCGGGCCGAGCGGCTCAAACTTGGTCGCCAGGACCTCGCGCAGGCGTTGGATCGGCAGCCCGTCCTCGCGCCACAGATAGTCATCGATGCGTCGCTTTAGCTTCGGCAGTGTTTCCGCCGGGGTCACCTTACTGCATGCCTTTCAGCTCTTCCCAGAGTTTGATTGTGAAGGTGTCCGTCATGCCGGACAGCATGTCGGTCAGCAGGCGCAGTTCGCGGTAGCGAACCGACGCCGCGATCCCGCCGGCGTTCGCAGCGCGCGATGCGTCCTCGAGGTAATTTTGGCTGATCAGCGCAAATACATACTTGTTCTTTGCACCGGAGCGTCGGGCCAAGATGTCCTCGAAATTCTCCGGCGGGCGGTCGTGGATCGCCTCCCAGAACGCGGTCATAAGGCCGTTGATCGCTTCTGCGCCGCGCGCCTCCATCCGCAACACGCCGGGATTGCCGAAGGCGTGCTGCCGGGCGAGGGACTTGAGTTTCTCGCACAGGAGGCTGTCGTCCATCAACGGGGTGCGATGCGAGAAGTCCGTGATCGCTTTTCCGGCGGCAACGAAGCTGTCGCTGGCATGTTCGATCAACGCTTCGATGAAATAGGCCCGTAGATATCCGATCTTGATGTCGCGGGAGAGTTCCGGACGTCGGCCGGCAGCCTCGACCTCCTCGAACTTTGCTTGGGCCTTCGTCACCGCCGCGTGCTTGGAAGTGGTCGTATCGGCGCGCAGGCTCGCAAGGACATCGTCCGGGGAGATTACGCCCTTCTTCATTGCGTCGTCGACGTCGAGGACCGAGTAGGCAATATCGTCGCAGGCTTCCATGATCCAGGTGAGCGGGTGGCGTTGCCCCTCACCCAGTCCGGTCTCCTTGCGCAGCCCTTCCACAAGCGCACGTTCCGCTTCGAAATATCCGTACTTCTTGGCGATCGGATTTTTCTTGTCGCGGTTCGCAGCGCCGACGGGATATTTGATTGCCGCGGCCAGCGTTGCCGAAGTGAGGTCGAGGCCCAGATGGGCGATGTTCGTCTGAAGTTTGGTAATCAGCCTGAGCGTTTGCGGGTTGCCGTCGAACTTGAGGAACTCGGCGTGTAGTTCATCGGGAATAGAGGTTGGCAAGCCGCGCGCACTCTTGTCGTGGTTCGTAAAGATCCACTCCTTTCGCTGCTCGAACCAGCGGCCGATCGCGGCCTCACCCTGATGTCCGAACGGCGGGTTGCCGAGATCATGCGCCAGGCCGATTGCGGAAAGCATCGGCTGGATTACCTGATGAAGGTCCGCCCCGGAGAATAGATCGGCATTCGCCGTATGGATGCGCGTGCCGATCGAGCGCGCCAGATTGGCCACTTCGTGCGAATGGGTTAGCCGGGTGCGTACACCGTCATTGTCATCCATTGGCCAAACCTGGGTCTTATCGGACAGCCGACGGACGGGTGTCGAGAACAACAGCCGGTCATAGTCCTGCTGGAACCGCGACCGGACCGCGTCAGATGTAGTGCCTGCCGGGTCATCGTTCAGTTCTCCCACTCTTTGATCAGACCAGATCGTCGCCATTCGAATCCACCACCATCGTCATTGCCGGGCCGCGATAGGCCCACAGGCTTGCGCTTCCAAGGTCGCGTCCGCAGTTGGTCAAGCATATATCGGTTGGAACGTACTGGGAACACTCTACTTGACATTCGCCGAAGCCAAGTCCGCTTGTGCCTAGTGACCAACCAAAAGCAGACAACTCCCTATTGACCAGCTTTGCTGGTAACTCGCGGCCAGTAAATTCACGCGCGAACGTCCGATCTTGACGAAGGCCGACGTGCGCGGAGGCAATCTGCAATGACTGGCAAGTCTCATATCTCGCCGTTTCACATCGGGAGCGGTCTAGGCCTACGAACCCGATCCAAAACATGAATGAATGGCAAAATTTGGGGAGGCGAAAGGCCCGCCCCAACGTCCGCCCCAACGTCCGCATCTGGGTCGACGCGTATCGTAGGCTGGTAGAGCGCATTCAGGACGAAGCTGGCATCCGCTGCCCGCCGATCGTCAATTGGCTGCCATGGTCGATTGTCAGGCAGCCGTAGGCGCGGCCAGACTGATCAGGTCGTCCAGCCTTCCGTCAAGCTCCTCAGGCTTGCATTGCAGCCAAGCCGCGGCGACGTCGAGCGTGATGAGCTTGGCCTTTACCGCGCGCGCAACGCAGGCTCCGAACATACCGCGGCGGCTGATCGGCACACCTGCAACCGGGTAGAAGTCGTTCGTCCAATCCTCTCGTACAAGCCACTGGCCTGCCGGTTCTGGCATCCGTGTGCCCTTTACGCTGCTCAGGTCGATGTCGATCCTTCGCCGGTTCTTGATTACGTTCGTAAGATGGAGCTTGGCTGCGGTAAAGCTGACGCCATACCGGTCCATTAGGACCGCGATCATGGTCGTGTGATCGCTCAGGTCCTCGTAGAGCTGCTCTACTGCACGCGGTGGCGCAAGGAAGGCAATGGCGAACGCGTTTGCCCGGGCTTCCACTTGGTCGCCCGAAAGCTGCTGCATCTCCTCGTATGTGTCTACCCGAACTCTTCCTAGCCGCACGGGCGGATCCCAGAGGAGGTGACCGAGTTCGTGGCTCGCAGTCATACGCCTCACCCAGACGTTCTCGTTGAAGCCTTGGGTATTGAGCACGACGCCGCGCCTCTGGCCATTTGCGACGGTTGCGCCGGCAAACCTTCTGCCCATTTCTGCCTGTATTAAGGGTATGCCTAAGCGGCGGAGGACATCCCGCACACTGCGAACTGGCTCATGCTCAGAGAGACCGAGCCGCGTCCGAGTGAGCTCGGCAAGTCTGTAGCCCTTTTCGTAGACTGGGGCGTGATAGTCGTCGTCCCAGTCCTCGCCTGAAGCGATTTCTGGGACGTCTCCGAGTGCGTCCTGAAGCTGGTTCTCGCGCGCGATCACCCAGGCGGCCTCTGCCAGCTGTAGGACGAGGGTGGGCGAGAGGGCCGGCTCGTCGCCCCTGCGAGCCGATAGCGTGCGAAGACGTACCCCGAGCTCCTCGTCGCCGCCTGCGCCGGGAACGAAGCCGAGCACCTGCTCGTCGAGCGCTAAAGTCTGTCCCAGCCGCTGCAGCTCCCGGATAGGTGTGACCTGTCCTGGTGTTTCCGCCTTGGCTACGACGGTTGCGGAGAGTTCGGCCGCACGGGCGAGCTGCCCTTGGTTGAGCCCTAACTGCTCGCGGCGCGCACGTAAGGTTCTTGCTGGCTCGTCACGTGCCGAGGTGATCTGGAAGCTGCCCTCGTCCACTACCGCCCTCAAGGCATTCCGGCCGAACACGTGCAGCACCTGCGCGGCGTTCATGCGTAATCCCGTTGCGCCTGGACGATACGGCGCGACCTGCGCCTGGCCGCGAACGTATAGCCGATCGGACGTGAGGGCGCGCTCGTCCCACGTGTCTCCCGTTGATGCCGAGCCGAACAGTCGATCCAGCTCCTGGTTGCCCGTTCCTCCGCTCAAGCCACCCACTCCGGATCTCGGTCGCCGAAGCGATACGCCGTCATGGTTTCTTCGCTGAAACCGTAGGACCAAACACCGTAACCCGACGACCGGAACGCGCGCGCCACGGAAATCATCTCAGCCGCCGAGCTCGGCCCATAGCGCCCCGATGCGCCGTTCAGCGCGATGACGTCTTCGCCAAGAAACAACAGCTCCCCTCCGCAGTGGGCGTCCGCGCCACCCGTGAGATTACTGTGCTTGATGACCTTACTCTCCAGCTTAGCCCCCGCCGGGTCGTCCTCGCGTGCATGCACAACGTCGTCGGGTCGCACTACCCACAGATTGATGCCAGACGGCCTTGGATCAATCCGCGGAGTTGTGCCTTTGTCAGCGCCGCAACCGTCAATCCACTGGCGCACGCCATCGGACGGATTGAGCGCCACTAGTTCATCGTTGTTCGCCACCCGACTCATGTCACAGGCCTTTGCCGGATACTGGTTGCGAAATTGATCAAACGCATCCGCCGTCTTCGACATTTCTGACACGATCCTCTGGTTGGGATGTCTCTGCCCGTCAGAGCCGCATCGATCAAGTGGTTGCAGAAGCTGGGACGCTGCCTGCCAATCTGCGGCGTGCTAATCCGGCGCTCCTTCGGCACCATTGCCGCCCGACACCGAGCTCGACGACGGGACGGTAGCTCAGGCCACGTCAGTAGCATTATCAGTTGTTCCTGATCGCTTGAGGTACCCGGAAAGAACATTAACAAGCGTCCGCTTGCGGAAACGTGACCGATTACCTTGAACGGCCGATTGTGGGTCGTCTTGCCAGCCTCAGCCGATCCCAGTAGCCCGCAGCACCGTCCGACCCGAGCCATCGTTACAGCGCCATGGCGTCTGCTGGCGCGGCGTGGAGTCGTTCGATATCGGCACGTGGAGGCGCACCGAATAGTCGTCTGTATTCGCGGCTGAATTGCGATGGGCTCTCATAGCCGACGGCAAAGCCTGCCGTGTTCGCCGTGGCGCCCTCCGTCAGCATCAGGCGTCTGGCCTCCTGCAACCGCAGCTGCTTTTGATACTCCAGCGGCGTCATGCGGGTGATCGCCTTGAAATGTGCATGGAGCGAGGAGGAGCTCATCCCGGCCTCGGCTGCGACGTCGTCAATGCGGATCGGCGCATCGAAACGGCGGCGGATGGCGGCGATCGCGCGGCTGACCTGATTGAGATGGCTGCCAGCGGTTGCGACGTGACGAAGCATCGGACCGTGCGGCCCGGTGAGCAGACGATAGAGGATCTCACGCTCGATCAGCGGCGCCAGCGCGCGGATCGTGTCGGGTCGGTCGAGCAGCCCGACCAGCCGGCATGCCGCGTCAATCAGGTCGGGATCGCCGGGGTAGACGCCGAGCACCGGCAGATCCGTACGGGCGACCCCGCCGCCCTCGCTCGCCATGAGATCGGCCAGCATCGCGGCATCGAGATCGATCTTGCAGCAGAGATAGGGGCGCTCGGGGCTTGCATCGAGCACATGACCGACCAGCGGCAAGTCGACCGAGACCAGGAGGTAATGGGCCGCGTCATAGACGACGCTGTGCTCGCCGATCGACACCCGCTTCGATCCCTGGGCTATTATGCAAAGGGAGGCCTCGTAGACGGCAGGCGTGGGTGTGCTCGGCGCGTCGGCCCGGATCAGCGACACACGCGGCATCGCCGTGCTGCAAATGCCTGTGCCCACAACGTGTCGATCGATGAGGGTGGAGAGTTGAGCGACCCGGTCCATGGCGACGATCCTTCCCCCACTCGCGCGCTGTGGGCAAGCGCCCGGCATCAATTCTGGAGGATCGTGCAAGCCATTCGGGCGATCGCTCTACCGCTCGGCGTGGGCGATGGCCCATCTGCGTCCCGTCACCACTGTCCGCCGTCAGCACCAATGGCACAGATTTGAGGTTGTGATTTAAGGAGGATCTGGGCTTCGTCGTAGTGACGAAGGAACGAAGATGAAGCCCAGATCCTCCAATGTAAAATCGCCGGCGAAGGCCCCT
>DXIH01000028.1 GCA_019112965.1 Candidatus Sphingomonas excrementigallinarum
CAACGGCATCGTCAACGTTTCGGCCAAGGACAAGGGCACCGGCAAGGAGCAGCATATCCGCATCCAGGCATCGGGCGGTCTGTCGGACAACGACATCGACCAGATGGTCCGTGACGCGGAGAAGTTCGCCGAGGAGGACAAGAAGCGTCGTGCCGAGGCCGAGGCCAAGAACAACGCCGAATCGCTCATCCACACCACCGAGCGTCAGCTGGCCGACAATGGCGACAAGGTCGACGCGTCGCTGAAGTCGGAAATCGAGGCGGCGATCGCCGAGACCAAGACGGCGGTCGAGGGTGGCAACCCCGACAGCATGAACGAGAAGGCGCAGGCCCTCGCTCAGGTCGCGATGAAGATGGGCCAGGCCATCTACGAGAAGCAGCAGCAGGGCGAGGCCTCGCCTGCCGCTGATGCCGGTGCGGCCAAGCAGGACGATGTGGTCGACGCCGAATTCTCGGAAGTCGACGACACCAAGTAAGACCATCGGCCTGGCCCATCACCGGATGGGCCGGGCCATGGCACTGACGTTGGAATACCGCCCCGGCGCGATCCGGGGCTTGAAGTGGCGAGGCGCTTGGCGGTGTCGCTCCGTCCGGCCTGACGGCACGGTCGGTGGGTGCACCATCCACACGCGCAGGGGCGAGACCGGGCATGAGCACGACGATCGACTATTATGAACTGCTCGAATGCGAGCGCACGGCGGACGATGCGACGATCAAGTCGCGCTACCGCAAGCTGGCCATGCAATATCACCCGGATCGCAATGCGGGCTGCAAGGATTCCGAGGCCAAGTTCAAGGCGATCAGCGAAGCCTATGACTGCCTGAAGGACCCCCAGAAGCGGGCGGCCTATGACCGCTATGGCCATGCTGCCTTCCAGCAGGGGATGGGCGGCGGCGGCCATGGCGGGCAGGATTTCGGCGCCTTTTCCGACATTTTCGAAAGCGTCTTCGGCGAATTCATGGGTGGCGGACGCGGCGGCGGTCGGCAACAGGCCCGGCGCGGCGCGGACCTGCGCTACGACATGGAAATCTCGCTGGAGGAAGCGTTCCACGGCAAGCAGACCGAGATCACGGTCGACGTTTCGGCCGCGTGCGACACCTGCGACGGTACGGGCGCCAAGGCCGGAACCAGCGCCAAGACCTGTCAGCAGTGCGGCGGCCATGGCAAGGTGCGCGCGCAGCAGGGCTTCTTCGTGGTCGAGCGGACCTGCCCGGTGTGTCAGGGCGCAGGCCAGATCATCGCCGATCCCTGCCCGGATTGCCGCGGCGAGGGCCGCGTCGAGAAGACCAAGACGCTGGCCGTTAACATCCCGGCGGGCGTCGACGAAGGCACCCGCATCCGCCTGTCCGGCGAGGGCGAGGCGGGTGCGCGCGGAGCACCCGCGGGCGACCTCTACATCTTCCTGCATGTGAAGCGGCACGCGATCTTCGAGCGTGAGGGCACCACCCTGTTCGCGCGCGCGCCGATCAGCTTCACGACGGCCGCGCTGGGCGGATCACTGTCGATCCCCGGCCTCGATGGCCGCAGCCATGAGATCAAGATTCCGGCGGGCATCCAGTCGGGCAAGCAACTCCGCCAACGCGGCGCGGGCATGCCCGTGCTGCAGGGACGCGGCACCGGCGACCTGGTCATCCAGATCGAGGTCGAGACCCCGACCAAGCTGTCGACCCGCCAGCGCGAACTGCTCGAACTCTTCCGCGAAACCGAGACGGGCGACGAATGCCCTGAAAGCCAAGGCTTTTTCGCCAAGTTGAAGAGTGTGTTCGCGGGCGAGTAAGGCTATCCCGAAGAATGCCGATCGAACGGATCACGGTCGGTCGGCATTCTCCGCCTTCGCCCGGTGCTGTCTGGCAAGATCGCGCCACAGGATCAGTGCGAAGGGTATGATGACGATCAACGCGATGACGTTCAGTGCGATGATCCCGGCAAAACTTCCCCCGACCGTAGCGGCCGACGCCACATCGTCTTTCCAGAAGAACATGGCCCGGCGCGGCGACTTAGGGTCGTAGAGGATCGGAACCGTGCCGGTCGCCTCGACGTAATCGATTTCGTCATGCGTGCCGCGAGCCCGGCCGCTCAGCACGTCGACGGTGCCTTCGATAGGGTGCGTCCCGCCGCGCGGCGTAAAGCGATATTGTACGGCATCGGTGCAGGCGGCTTTCCCACATCCTCTGGCATAATTGCGAATAAGTTCCGCTTGGGCCGGAACGCCGCGCACTGTCAGATCCGATGCCAATCGATATTTGATGATATCCGGAATGACGAAATAGGCCTCGGCGAGCAGCATGACGATCGCAGCAATGATGGCCACGCCGATGCGTTTGGTACGAACGGGGTTATGGGTTCGGGCGCGCCGGAGGATGATCCAATATCCCAGAGTGCAGATAAGATAGAGGAACGCCGAGCCAGCGGCGAAGGGTAGTGCATCGCCATGGATCAGGTCGTCGATCCTGTGCCCCTTGTCGAACAGCGCGGGCAGTCCCGTTCGCAAGAATAGCATAGCACCGACGATCAGCGGGCCGACCAGCGCGCGCTGGAGCGAACCCATTTCGCCCAAAATCGAGCGGCGATTTTCACCATCCTCCGCCATCGTCCTCCCCCCTTTCACTGAGCCGCTTCCTCGTCTCGAGCGATCGGGAATTTAGCCCGCCTGGTCCTGCGTCATGCTGGCCTCACGATGAAAAGATGCTCACCGGACTAGCTGGTGGGATCGATCGGGGCGACAAGATGGGCTTGGGCGGGGGCGTGCCGCATTGCCTTGCTTCGCACGACATCCTGTTCGACACATTGGACACGCTGCTTGCAAAGGAAGCCCCTGTCATGTCCTATCGCCAGTTCATTCTGCCGGTTCTTGCCGCCGTTGCCACGATCGCCGCCGCGCCGGTGTCGGCCCCGCGTGTCGGGATCGCCAGCTTCGAGGCGCTGCCCAAGCCGCTGCCGCTGCCCTATCATGCCGGTGACGCCAAGGCGCAGATCGCAGCGGCTCGGGCGCGGGCGGTCAAGGCGCACAAGCGGGTGCTGATCGACCTGGGCGGTAACTGGTGCCTCGACTGCCGGTTGCTGGCGGGCGTGATGGAGACGCCGCAGGTGCGCCCCTTCGTCGCCAAGCATTTCGAGGTGGTGACGGTCGATGTCGGCCGGTTCGACCAGAATATGGATATTCCGACGTCCTATGGGATCAAGGGGCGGCTGGCCGGGGTGCCCGCCGTGCTGATCGTCGACCCGAAGACCAATAAGCTGGTCAATGCGGGGCGGGAGACGGCGCTGGCCGATGCGCGGGCGATGACGCCGCAGGCGGTGGCGGATTGGTTGGCTGGTTGGGTGGGGTGAGATCCGTGCGCCGGTCGCTCGGATAACGACTGGTGTTCCCTCCCCCACCCCCTCCCGCCTGCGGGAGGGGGTGGGGGAGGGGAGTCCGGTTCGGCAAGCTATCCCGCCGTTGGGACTCCCCCCAACCTTAAGCCTCGCCAAACACCCGCGCGAAGATCGTGTCGACATTCTTGTAATGATAATCGAGGTCGAACCGCGCCTCGATCTCCTCTGCCGACAGGGCGGCGGTGACATCCGCATCGGCCTTGAGCAGCTCCATCAGCGACAGTTCGCCATCCGACTCCCAAACCTTCATCGCGTTGCGCTGGACCAGGCGGTAGCTGTCCTCGCGGCTCACGCCCGCCTGGGTCAGCGCCAGCAGAACGCGCTGCGAATGGACCAGACCGCCCATCTTGTTGAGGTTCTTCTCCATCCGCGCCGGATAGACGACCAGCTTGTCGATCACGCCGGTCAGGCGGGCGAGCGCGAAGTCGAGGGTGATGGTCGCGTCGGGGCCGATATAGCGCTCGACCGACGAGTGGCTGATGTCGCGCTCATGCCACAAAGCGACATTCTCCAGCGCCGGGGTGACATAGCCGCGGACCATGCGCGCCAGGCCGGTCAGGTTCTCGGTCAGCACCGGATTGCGCTTGTGCGGCATCGCCGACGAGCCCTTCTGGCCGGGCGAGAAATATTCCTCGGCTTCCAGAACCTCGGTGCGCTGCAGGTGGCGGACCTCGGTCGCCAGCCGCTCGATCGAGCTGGCGATGACGCCCAGCGTGGCGAAGAACATCGCATGGCGATCGCGCGGGATGACTTGGGTCGAGACGGGCTCGACGGTCAGCCCCATCTTCTCGGCGACATGCGCCTCGACGCTGGGGTCGATATTGGCGAAGGTGCCGACCGCGCCCGAGATGGCGCAGGTGGCGATGTCGGCACGCGCGGCGACCAGGCGGGCGCGGTTGCGGTCGAACTCGGCATAGGCCTGCGCCAGCTTCAGGCCGAAGGTCACCGGCTCGGCATGGATGCCATGGCTGCGCCCGATGGTCGGGGTCAGCTTGTGCTCATAGGCGCGACGCTTGATGACCGCGAGCAGCGCGTCGAGGTCTTCGAGCAGGATATCCGAGGCGCGGGCGAGCTGCACCGCCAGGCAGGTGTCGAGCACGTCGGACGAGGTCATGCCCTGATGCAGGAAGCGCGCCTCCGGGCCGGTGCGCTCGGCGACATGGGTCAGAAAGGCGATGACGTCATGCTTGGTCTCGGCCTCGATCGAATCGATACGGTCGATGTCGAAGTCCCCGGCGGCCTTGTCGGCTTCCCAGATGCGCGCCGCCGCTTCCTTGGGCACCACGCCCAACTCGGCGAGCGCGTCGGTGGCGTGCGCCTCGATCTCGAACCAGATGCGGAAGCGGGTCTGCGGATCCCAGATCCGGGTCATGGGGGCACGGGAATAGCGCGGAATCATCGGGGCACCTTCAGGTCGTGGAAACGGCACGGCTCACCGTGCACTCCCTCTCGGAATCACGGCGTACCGTGCCGTTAGCAGGGACGAGCCGAGCCTTCAAATCCCAAGGATGGATATCCATATAGCATAATGGAGTTTAGGACCGTATCACTAACGACGAAGATGCGTTCCTGATCTTCACAGTCATCGTTCGACCAACGTAAGGGAGAGACGAGATGATGAAATATGCTATTCTTGGCGCCGCGATGATGGCGTCTGCCCCCGTTCTGGCCCAGGTCACGCCTGCGCCAGCCCAAACCACTCCGGCCGCGCCGCAAGAGGCGCCCGCAACCACGGCGGATCCGGCGCAGACTGCGCAGCCCACGGCTGATGCGTCCGCATCAACACAGGGTCAGGTGCAGGCCAATGGCAGCCAGATCGCCCAGGTCGTCGACACACAGTTCCCGACCTATGACAAGGACGGTGATGGCAAGCTGAACAAGGCCGAGTTCGCCCAGTGGATGGTCGCGCTGAAGTCGCAGACCGACCCGTCGACCAAGGCCGATGCGCCCGCCACCAAGAAGTGGGTCGGCAGCGCCTTCGCCCAGGCCGACACCGACAAGGACAAGACGGTGTCCAAGACCGAGCTGACCGGCTTCCTGAGCCAGGGCCAGGGCTAAATCGGAACACCCCCTCCGTTCCGACGATTCCCCGAGCGGGGATGAGCGGGGCCGTCGGACCTTCGGGTTCGGCGGCCCTTTCGCTGTCCTCTTATTCCGCCCCGTCGTCAGATGGGGAGGATTTGAGACGGGCACGAAAAAGGGCAGGGGCGTCGCCGCCACCTGCCCTTCTTTTCGTTCGCTGACCCCGAGGGGGAAAGCGGGGCCGGATCAGGCCTCTTCCGAACCTTCGGCCTGCGCCTCGGCGTCGGCCGCCTCGTCCGCGGCGGTCGGGACCGTCGGCGGGACGATGGTGGCGATCGCGAAGTCGCGGTCGTCGATCGCGGGCTCGGCGCCCTTGGGCAGCTTCACGTCCGAGATGTGGATCGAGTCGCCTACGGCCAGACCCTTCAGCGAGATGCTGATTTCGGCCGGGATGTTGGCGGCGTCGACGACCAGCTCGATCTCGTGGCGGGTGACGTTCAGGACGCCGCCCTGCTTCACGCCGCTCTCGTCTTCGTCGGTGAACACGACGGGTACGGCGACCGTGACGGTCTCATGCTCGCCGATGCGCAGGAAGTCGACGTGCAGCGGACGGTCGGTGACCGGATGGAACGCGACGTCCTTCGCCAGCGTGCGCTGGCCGTCCACCATGATGACCGAGGTGAAGAAATGACCCGTCATCAGCGCCTTGACGAGGGCCTTCTCTTCGAGATGGATCGACGCGGCGGCCTGGTTGCGGCCATAGATCACGGCGGGGACGCGGCCTTCACGACGCAGCGAACGGGAGGCTCCCTTGCCAACCTGATCGCGCGTCTCGGCGGCGAGCGTAAGGGTGTCGCTCATTCCAGTTACTCCGAAACAAAATGGATATAGGCTTCCGACCACGCCTCCAGGGATGACCATGACCGGAAGCGGCGGCGCATAGCCGCAAAGCCCGCAAAAGGCAAGCCACGCGCCGCCTTATCCTCAGAAGCGGATCGGCAGGCCGATAAGGACGCGGCCATGCTCGGATCCCGCCTGGGCGCGCAGGCGAACCGCGACGTTGCGGCCGATCTGCCGCTCGATCCCGATGCCGCCGACCAGCCCGCTGGGTCCGTTGCCGTCATCGTCGATGACGTTCGCCAGCCGCACGTCGTAGCGATAGCCGCCATAGCCCGCCTCGGCGAATACCATGGTGCGATCGTCGAGCACATATCCTGCCCGTGCGGTCACGCTATAGCCCCAGCGCGCCTTCTGCTCGTAGAACGCGAAAATCTCCTGGCTGCGCACGGTGCCGCCCCCAGCCTGGACCGCTACTTCGCCCCCCAGGAGCAGGCGTTCGCTGGCGGGCAGCATGATCCCGGCAAAGCCACCCCCGGCCAGCCCCGCTCCCACATATTCGCGGCTGCTGATGTCATCGCCAAGGCGGAAGCCATGGATCAGGACCCCGGCCTCCAGTCCCGCATAAGGGCCGGCAAAGGCGGGCTTGTCCTGCGCGAAGGCGGTCGCGGGCAGGCAGATCAGCAGGGCGGCGGCGAACTGGAGGCGCATCGAAAACGTCCTTTGGTCATAGGGGCTCCCCATCGATTCCCTATGAAGGTTGATGTATGATGATTATGAATTTCTGTAAAACAGAAAGAATGTGATGTCGGACAGATATTTCATGAGCCGTGGGCGCGCGCGGGTGGTGCGGGTGTTCGCGCTGCTGTGCTTTCTGATCGCGGGGGCGGGGGCGGCAACGCTGCCTGCGATGTTGGTGGGGCCGCAGTGGCAGGCCTTCATGATCGATTGTAATGACGGATGCCTCCCAAAGCCCCAGCCGCTTGATCAATTGTCGCCGGAGGTTCGACACGTCATCGCCAGCTTGCCAAAGGCCCCGGAACGAATGACCGCCGCCATGGCGAAGCCCTATTGGTGGTGGCGATTGTTCGGCATTCAGATGCTGGACATCCTGCCCTTCACCCTGTTGTTCTTCTCCGTCGGCATGGCGCTATGGTCGTTCGGCAACCGGCAGGAGCATCGCGATTGGCGCGGAATACGCTGGCTGCAGCGGGCGACGGCGGTGGCGATCATCATGGCGATCGTCGAACCCCTTGCGCAAGTGCTGCGCGACGCCGTCTTTCTCGGCGCGATGACGGATGTCGGGGCTTTTTCCTATTTGATCGACTTCACCCAGATCATCGAGCGGCTGCTGTTCGCCGGGGCGGCCTGGGCTGCGATCTGGGCGCTGGCGGCGGGGTTGCGCGCGCGGGGCGATCTGGCTGAGATCGTCTGATGCCCGTCACCGTCCATCTCGATCTGATGCTGGTACGGCGCAAGGTGAAGTCGAAGGAACTGGCCGAGGCGATCGGGATCACCGAATCGAACCTGTCGCTGCTGAAGTCGGGCAAGGTGAAGGGCGTGCGCTTTTCGACGCTGGCCGCCATCTGCCGCTATCTGGAATGCGAGCCGGGCGACATACTCGGCTACGAGCCGTCCGATGATGATCTGACGGCGGAGGAATAGGGCGCGCCGCCCTCCCGAAGGAGAGCGGCGCCGAGGTTGGGCTCAATAAGCGATGCGTTCCGCCTTGATCCCCTGCTTGGCGAGTTGCGCCTGGACGCTGTCATTGCCCGCCAGATGGCCCGCGCCGACCGCGACGAAGACAGTGCCGGGCTTGGCCAGCCGTTCCTTGATCCACGTCGCCCAACGGGCGTTGCGGTCGGTCAGCAGGGTCTTGGCGACCTCGGGCGAGTCCTTCAGGCTGTCGTTCATCGTGCGGGCCAGCGCGTCGGGATCGCCCTTGGCCCATTCGTCGACCATCTCGGCCATTTCCTCACCCGCCTTGGGCAGGTCCTCGACCGTGGAGGTCAGGAAGTCGATCTGTGCCTTTTGCGACAGGCCGTTGAAATAGCC
>DXIH01000029.1 GCA_019112965.1 Candidatus Sphingomonas excrementigallinarum
GTGTCTCACGCCCCTCCCGCAGGCGGGAGGGGATGGGGGAGGGAAAAGCCACGGGCGTCAGTCTCGGTGAGACTCCTAGCCATCCCCCCGCCCCCCTCCCGCCTGCGGGAGGGGCGTGAGACACACTGAGGTCAGTCCTGCTTCAACGTCGCCATGTCGATGACGAAGCGATACTTCACATCGCTCTTCTGCATCCGGTCATAGGCGGTGTTGACCTCGTCCATCGCGATCATCTCGATGTCGGCGGTCAGGCCATGCTGGTGACAGAAGTCCAGCATCTCCTGCGTCTCGGCGATGCCGCCGATCAGCGAGCCCGCCAGTGAGCGGCGGCGGAAGACGAGGTTGCCGACCGAGGGCGACGGATGCGGCGAATCGGGTACGCCGACCAGCGTCATCGTGCCGTCGCGCTTTAGCAGCATCAGGAACGCGTCCAGGTTATGCGGCGCGGCCACCGTGTTCAGGATGAAGTCGAAGCTGTTGGCATGTTCGGCCATCTGATCGGCGTCCTTCGACACGATCAGGTCCTTGGCACCCAGCCGCTTGGCATCCTCGGCCTTGTTCGGCGAGGTCGAGAAGACATAAACCTCGGCGCCCATCGCGGCGGCGATCTTGACGCCCATATGGCCCAGGCCGCCCAGGCCGACGATGCCGACCTTCTGGCCCGGCCCGACCTTCCAGTGGCGCAAGGGGGAATAGGTGGTGATGCCCGCGCAGAGCAGCGGCGCGACGGCGGCCAGATCGGCCTCGTCATGGTTGATCTTCAGGACGAAGCTTTCCTTGACCACGATATGGTCGGAATAGCCGCCGAAGGTATGGCCGCCCAACACGGGGTCGGGGCCGTTATAGGTGCCGACGAAGCCGGTCGTCTCGCAATATTGCTCTTCGCCGTCATGGCAGGACGGGCAGTGGCCGCAACTGTCGACCATGCAGCCGACGCCGACCAGATCGCCGACCTTGTACTTCGTCACGTCACCGCCGACGGCGGTCACGCGGCCGACGATCTCATGGCCCGGCACGCACGGATACTGCGTGCCCGCCCACTCGCCGCGCGCGGTGTGCAGGTCGGAGTGGCAGACGCCACAATAGAGGATGTCGATCGCGACATCGTCGCCTTGCGGGTCGCGACGCTCGAAAGAGAAGGGGGCGAGCGGGGTTTCGGCCGACTGGGCGGCATAACCCTTGGCGGGAGTGGGCATGGAAGCTCCTCTAGAAATCTATAACGCGAACGAACGGACGCGGCCGCCCATATTGGGGGGCGCATGGTTCGCTACCAGAGAAGCGGCGGGTTAAGTTTTCCGATCGGCGCTGATCGAACAGTTGATCGAAATCAATATGTTATATTGTCACCAAGTGCGCGGACTCATCCCATGAAGCCCTGGTTCCAGGTCGACGCGTCATAGTTGCCGATATTGGGCAGCACGGTACGCAGGCCACCCGAGTCGATGCCGAACCAGCTGGCCAGCGTCGCGGCATATTGGTCGACCGACATGGTGGGGATCAGGCGGCCGCTGCCGACATCGTCGCTGGTGTTGCTGCCGACGATCGGCGCCTTGCCGTAAAGCCGCTGGCCCCGCACCGCGCCGCCGACGACGAAGTGCATGCTGCCCCAGCCATGATCCGCGCCGCCGTCATTGGATTGCAAGGTCCGTCCGAAGTCGGAGGCGGTGAAGCTCGTCACCTGATTGGCGACGCCCATGGCGGCGGTGGTGTCGTAAAAGGCCTTCATCGCCGCCGACACCTTGGACAACAGGCCGGGATGCTGCGCGACCAGATTGTCGTGCAGGTCGAACCCGCCCATCGACACGAAGAAGACCTGGCGCTTCAACCCCAGCGTCTGGCTGACCGAGATCATCCGCGCGACCATCTTCAACTGGTCGGCCAGTGTATTGCCCGAGGGGAAGAGCGGGAAATTGCCGCTCGGCGCTCCGGCCAGTGCACTGCTGAGCTGCGCCTGGACGTCGAAGGCGCGCTTGCTGATGCGGGCATGTTCGGTCGCCATCGCATAGCTCGACTCGGTGGTCATCACGCTGCGCAGCGCATCGAGTGCCGAGGACGAACCGTAGAGCGTCTTGCTGTTGTTGAGCAGGGCCACCGGGCCGCCGGTGCCGACCGCATATTGGATCGCGGTGCGCCCGCTCAGGTAAATGGCGTTGCCGCTGGTGTTGATGCAGGTCAGCGCCGCCGTGCCGTTGCCGTTCTGGAACACGTCGCCGATCCGCCCGCCCCAGCCGCTGGTCGCGCCCTCGGGGTTGGAGGCCTGGAAGAAGCTCTGCTGGTCGTTATGGCTGAACAGCTTGGGGGGCAGCTTGACGGTGCGGTTGGTGAACTGGATCTTGGTGGTCGGCTCGACCAGCGTGCCGACGTTCAGCGCCACCGCCATCTTGCCCGCCGCGAACAGCTGGCGCAGCTCGGGCATGGCGGGCGACAAGGCATAGGTGCGACCGCCCGGCAGGGCGGCCGTGGGATTCAGGATGCTACCCGCCAGCGCATCCCGCTGATAGGCGATATTGGGCCGCGCGGTGCGATAGGCCGCAAAGCTGGTCTCGTCATAGGGGATCAGCGTGTTGGCATAGTCATTGCCGCCATACAGGAACACGCAGACCAGAGCCTTATAATCGGACGCGGTGGCCGCCGCCGCCTCGCCGATCGCGGCCAGGCTGGAGACGAAGGGGGTGGCGGTCCCGGCCATGCCGAGCAGGGCGGTGCGCTTCAGGAAGGCGCGACGTGACTGGTCTTGCATCATGCTCATCACCGCAGGTTCAGATAATCGGGGGAGGCCATGGTCAGCAGGATGGCGATGCCGACCCGGTTGATCGGGCCATCGCTCGCGGTTGCCGATACGCTGTCGACCGCATTGCGGATCGCGGCTTGCGTCGCGCTCGACAATTGCCCGGCGGCCAGCACCAGGTTGATCTCGTCGACCAGCGCCTTGGAGTCGGCGGCCAGCGCCAGGATCGCGGTATAGTCGGCCTTCACGTCGCCGATGCCGTTGGCGATGATGCCGTACATGAAGTTCACATAGCCGATCACCGTCTGTTCGTTGGTGATCTGGAACTCGGGCGCGACCAGCCCGCTGCCCGCCAGGCTGGTGCCCGCCGGCGTGTAGCCGGGTCGGTAGAAGTTGAAGACCGACGGGCTGCGTCCCTTGGTCTGGCTAAGCCGGGTCGCGGCGTTGGTGTCGCCGATCGCCCAGGCATTGGAGGGCGAGGTCGCACCGAAGGCACGCGCCCAGTTGGTGAAGCGGATCACCGGCTCGCGCAGCTTGCCGACCGCACCGCTGGCTGGCAGCGTCCGCGCCTCGCTGTCGAGCAGGATCGCACGGATCACGGCCTTCAGGTCGCCACGCACGCCCTGGCCATTGTCCGCGAACTTGCTGGCGACGCGGTTGAT
>DXIH01000030.1 GCA_019112965.1 Candidatus Sphingomonas excrementigallinarum
CCCCTCCCCTTCAGGGGAGGGGGCGGGGGGTGGGGCGCTTCCTCAGGCGTAATGCTTGTGGTTAGGCCCCACCCCAACCCCTCCCCTGGAGGGGAGGGGCTAGGCTTGGATCACATCTCAGTGATCCTGCATCCATGGGCTGAACGTCCGTAGCCTTATAAATTACCGGGCGATCGGCACGAAATTCAGCGCGCGCATCCGCTGCATCACCGGGCCGTCCCACTCCGGCGGGCAGGGCTGGGTGCCGATGGCCCAGGCCATGATGTCGACATCCTGCTCTTCCAGCAGCGCCTCGAACCAGTCGAGTTCTTGCGGGCTGAGCGTTTCGTGATGCGCGTCGAAAAAGCCGCCGATCATCAGATCGGCTTCCTTGGTGCCGCGATGCCATGCGCGGAAGCGAAGGCGCTTGATACGGGTTTCGTGGTCCATGGGGCTCCGATCGGACGAGATTGCGCACATGCTCTGGCGACATGCGGCGGGAAGGCTATACAGACCCATCTAGTCATGCGTCCCGATATCCTCAATCCGCTGTTCGCCGAGGTCACGTCGCTGAAAGGCGTCGGGCCCGGCCTTGCCAAGCCGCTCGAACGCCTGCGCATCGGTCGCGTGGTCGATGTCGCCTTCCACCTGCCGACCGGCCATATCGATCGGTTCCCGCGCGACGAACTGATGATGGCCGATGCGGGGCGGGTGATTTCGATTTCGCTGACCGTGAAGGAGCACCGCGTCTCGTCGTCGCCGCGCGGCCCGACGCGGGTGCGGGCCGAGGATGCGGCGGGGAACAGCGTCGCGCTCGTCTATTTCGGCGGCAATTCGGGTTGGGTGAAGAAGCTGCTGCCGATCGGCGAGACCAAGATCGTCTCGGGTCGGCTCGACCTGTACGGCCAGGATTTGCAGATCGTGCACCCCGATCTGGGGGAGAGCACGGAGGATTTCCGTGAGCGCGAGGCCATCTATCCGCTGTCGGAGGGGATCACCTCGCGGCGGTTGGGGGCACTGGCGGGGCAGGCGGTGGAGCGTTCGCCCGAACTGCCCGAATGGATCGAGCCGGGGCTGAAGGCACAGCGCGGCTGGCCCGACTGGAAGGACGCACTCGCCCGCATCCATGCCGATCCGGCGGACGCCAAGGCGCGCGAACGGCTGGGCTATGACGAGGTGTTCGCCAACCAGCTGGCGATGACGCTGGTGCGTGCCGATACTCGCAAGCGGCGCGGCCGGGCGTTACACGGCGACGGGCGCTTAAGGGACATGCTCAAGCTGCCCTATACGCTGACCGGCGCGCAGAGCCGTACGGTGCGCGAGATCGAGGGCGATCTGGCGCAGGACGCGCCGATGCTGCGGCTGCTTCAGGGCGATGTGGGTGCGGGCAAGACTTTGGTGGCGGCGATGGCGATGCTGATCGCGGTCGAGGCGGGGGCGCAAGCAGCGATGCTGGCCCCGACCGAAATCCTCGCGCGCCAGCATTATGAGACGCTGCGGAAAACGCTCGCCGGGCTGCCGCTTGAGATCGCGGTGCTGACCGGCCGCGACAAGGGCAAGGCGCGCGAGGCCACGTTGATGGCGCTGGCGGCGGGGGAGATCGACATCCTCGTCGGCACCCATGCGATCTTCCAGGACACCGTGACCTATCGCGACCTCGCGCTGGTGGTGGTGGACGAACAGCACCGCTTCGGCGTGGCGCAGCGGATGATGCTGTCCGCCAAGGGCAAGGCCCCGCCGCATCTCCTCGCCATGACCGCGACGCCGATCCCGCGCACCCTGACGCTGGCCAATTACGGCGAGATGGATGTCAGCCGCCTGGACGAGATGCCGCCCGGCCGCCAGCCGATCGAGACGCGCGTGGTGTCCGAGGACCGTCTGGACGAGGTGGTGAACGCGCTGGGCCGCCATTTGTCGGATGGGGGGCAGGCCTATTGGGTGTGTCCGCTGGTCGAGGAGAGCGAGAAGTCCGACCTCGCCGCCGCCGAGATGCGGGCCGAAACCCTGCGTGCCCGCTTCGGGGATCGCGTGGGGCTGGTCCACGGCAAGATGAAGCCAGCCGAGAAGGACGCCGTGATGGAAGCCTTTGCGGGCGGGCGGCTGGGCGTGCTGGTCGCGACGACGGTGATCGAGGTCGGGGTGGACGTCCCCAACGCGACGCTGATCGTGATCGAGCATGCCGATCGTTTCGGGCTGGCGCAGCTGCACCAGTTGCGTGGGCGTGTCGGGCGGGGCGGGGGGCTGTCGCGGTGTCTGTTGCTGCGCGGCTCGCACCTGTCGGAGACATCGCGGGCACGACTCGCCCTGATGCGCGAGACCAATGACGGCTTCCGTATCGCCGAGGAGGATTTGCGGCTGCGCGGGGCGGGCGAATTGCTCGGCACGCGGCAATCGGGCGAGATGGCGTTCCGGCTCGCCACGCCCGAGAATATGGCCGACCTGATGCAATGCGCGCAGGATGATGCGCGGCTGCTGATCGACCGCGACGGCGGGTTGGAGGCGCCGCGCGGGGCTGCGGCGCGGACGGCGCTGTATCTCTTCGAGCGGGATGCCGGGGTGGCGCTGCTTCGATCGGGCTGAACGAAGCGGCGCGCATGGCGTTGAGGCGCGCATGACTGCCATCTTTCCGCTGATCCTCGTCCTCGTCGCCGGTATCGGTCTGGCGATCCAGCCGCCGACCAATGCCGCCCTCGCCAAGGCGTCGGGCTCGGTGGTGCTGGCGGCGCTGACCTCGTTCCTGATCGGCACGATCGTGCTGGCGGTGGCCTGGGCGGCGATCGACCGGACCAGCCCGGCGGCGTTGAAGAGCGCGCCCGGCTGGGCGTGGTTGGGCGGCTTTTATGGTGCGGGGTTCGTGGCGGTGCTGGCTTATGCCGCGCCGCGCTTGGGGGTGTCGGTCGCGCTGACCGCCGCCATCGCCAGCCAGCTGGTCGCGGCGATGATCGTCGATCATTTCGGGCTGTTCGGGGTGCGGGTGGAGCCGGTGACGCTGGGCAAGGTCGTCGGCGTCGCGCTGGTCATCGCGGGCGCGGTGGTCGTGCGGCGGGGGTGAATTGAGAACGTGCCTGTCAATCAAGCCGTACCCCGGCGGAGGCCGGGGTCCAGTTGCTTTACGGTGTATTGGGGGAAACGATGCCTCCCACGCACCCTTATCGCGCTTCGTTGACTTGGTAGAAACTGGGCCTCGGCCTTCGCCGGGCAACAGAAGGTTAGAAGGGTGTTCCTTCCAACCTCCGTTCCGCCTGAGCGAAGTCGAAGGCCAAGGGAATCACCCCGCCGTCAGCAATCCGTGGTTCTTCTTGCCCGACGACACCTTCACCGGCTCCCCGCCGATGGTGATGACGGCATTCTCATCCGACACCTTCTCGCCATCCACGCGCGCGCCGCCGCCCGCAATCAGCCGCCGCGCCTCGCCCTTGGACTTGGCGAAGCCCAGCCCGATCAGCGCGTCGACGATCGAAACCGATCCGCCCTCCACCGTGAAGCTCGGCAAGGCGGCACCCGCAGCCCCTTCCTCGAAGGTCCGGCGTGCGGTTTCCGCCGCCTCGTCCGCCGCCGCGCGGCCCCGGCACATGGCGGTCGCTTCATTGGCGAGGATCTTCTTGGCCTCGTTGATCTCCGCGCCTTCCAGCGTTTCGAGACGCGCGATCTCATCCAGCGGCAGGTCGGTGAACAGCCGCAGGAAGCGGCCGACATCACGGTCGTCGGTGTTGCGCCAGAACTGCCAGTAATCGAAATGCGGCAGCTGGTCCTCGTGCAGCCAGACCGCGCCCGCCATGGTCTTGCCCATCTTGCCGCCGTCCGCCGTGGTGATGAGCGGGGTGGTCACGCCGAACACCTCGGTGCCGTCCATGCGGCGGGCGAGTTCGATGCCGTTGACGATATTGCCCCACTGGTCCGACCCGCCCATCTGCAACCGGCAGCCATGACGCTGCGCCAGTTCGCGAAAGTCATAGGCCTGGAGGATCATATAGTTGAATTCGAGGAAGCTGAGCGACTGCTCGCGGTCGAGGCGCAGCTTCACGGAATCGAACGACAGCATCCGGTTGACCGAAAAATGCTGCCCGACCTCGCGCAGGAAGGGGATATATTCCAGCTTGTCGAGCCAGTCGGCATTGTCGACCATCACGGCATCGGTGGGGCCGTCGCCGAAGGTCAGGAAACGCTCGAAGATACGCTTGATCGAGGCGACATTGGCCTTGATCCCGTCCTCGCCCAGCAGCTTTCGTGCCTCGTCCTTGAAGCTGGGGTCGCCGATCTTGCCGGTGCCGCCGCCCATCAGGACGATCGGCTTGTGGCCGGTCTGCTGCATCCGGCGCAGCAGCATGATCTGCACCAGGCTGCCGACGTGCAGTGACGGCGCGGTGGGATCGAAGCCGATATAGCCGGGCACCACGCCGCTTGTGGCCAGACGGTCCAGCGCGGCGCCGTCCGTCATCTGGTGGACGTAACCCCGTTCATCCAGGGTGCGAAGCAGATCGGAAGTGTATGCCATGATGGCGGCTCGTTACACCGCCGATCCGCGTTCGTCACCCTCCACCGACAGAGAAGGGGCACGGGTCCAAGACCCGCACCCCGATCTCCTATCAGCGGCAGAGCGTCCGACCATTTTCCCGGACATAATTGCAGGGGCGATAGCCCGAGCCGCGGCCGGTATAGTTGGTATAGTCGCCCTGCGAGCGCGGATCGACATAGCCGGGGGTACGACGCGCGCGGTCATATTCACGGGCGACGCGCGCCTCGCGCCGGGCACGCCAGTTGTCGCCGCGCCAGCCGCGATCGTCACGCCAGCCCCGGCCGTTCTGCCAGCCGCGGCGTTCGCCCCGCCAGTCGCCGCGATCACCGCGCCAGTCCCCCCGGTCTCGGTCGTAGCGAGGACCGTCATCGCGCCAGGACTGTGCCTCTACGCTGGAGACCGGCAGGGCGGTCGCGGCAGCGACGCCTGCCACCGAAAGGCCGATTGCGGCCAGAGCATGAAACATCTTCTTCATACGCCAACTCCCAGGGGCAACGGCCCCGTGTTCGTTTTCAACCTATGACAGGTCGTGGCGTTCCGAATCCTGAACCGTCCGTTAGGCGGCGTTCAGAAAGCGAAGTTCCTTTATGGCTTCGGCAGCTGGCTGAGCGGGTCGACGGGCGTGCGGCCACGACGCAGCTCGAAATGCAATTCGGGCCGGTCGGCGAAGCCGGTCTGGCCGGATAGCGCCAGCGTCTGCCCGCGCTTCACGCTCTGCCCGCGCTGGACCATCAGCTTGGAGGCATGGCCATAGACGCTGGTCCAGCCATCGCCATGCTTGACGATGACCAGCCCGCCCAGCGCCGCGATACCGTCGCCGACATAGGCGACGACGCCGTCGGCGGTCGCCTTGATCGGCGTGCCGACCGGCACCGCGATCTTGATCCCGTCGTTCCGCTCTCCGCTGGAGCCGTTGCCGAACCGCTTCACAACGCGGCCGTCGACCGGCCAGGCAAAGCCCGAGCGCAGCCGGGCGGGGGCGGCCACCACGGCGGTCGGCGGCAGGACGCGGCGCGGCGTCGCGCTGGGCTTGGCGGGCTCCTGGTTGCTGGCCAGCGCAGGCTCGCCGCCGGTCAGGATGTCATCGACGTCGAGCTTGAAGGCTGCGGCCCGCTCGGCGGCGCTGCTTAGTGGTGTCGTGCCCGCGACCGTGCCGGGGATCAGGATGCGTTGTCCGGCGCGAAGGACATAGGGTTCGGTAAGGGCGTTGGCGTCGACGATGCGTGACCAGGACACGCCATAGGCCCGCGCGATGGCGATGCCGCTCTCGCCCGAACGGACGAGGTGATAGCGGCCGCCGGGAATGGTCAGGCGCTGGCCCGCCCGGATCATGAAGGGCGCGGTCAAGGCGTTGGCGCGCGCAATGACTTCCGAGCCCGAACCCGTTCGATCGGCCACGGCACGCAGCGTGTCGCCGGGTTTCACGACATAGACGCTGTCCGCAATCTCCTGCGCATCGGGGGTGACGGAGCGTGTTTCCCAGGACGGGCGCGGCGCGGGCAGCGCGGCGACGGGCTGACTCGGCTTGGGAAAGGGTAGGGATTGCTGCGCCCCGGCGGGCGGCGTCAGCGGCGTGCGCTGGCTGAGGCGCGGGGCGGTTGCGGGCACCGATCGCCGAATGGCGGGCCGCCCCGCGCCGGTTCGGGGCGCGGGGGGCACGGGCGCAGGCCGGGTGACCGGGGCGGGGGGGACAGGCGCGTTGTAAACCGGGACAGGCGGGGGCGCGATCGGCTCGGCGGCGCGCATCGGTGGCTCCATGTTCGGGATGCAGCCGGACAGCAACAGCCCCGCGCCGATGATTCGCCCGATGGCGTCCGATGTCCGTTTCAACCCCACGTCCCCTCAAGAACCCGTTCAGCGATAGGCTTCGTTAAGCATAACGAAGGAGGGTTCATGCGTCAGGTCGAGTTGCAAAGGCGTTACCGCGATATGATCGGCGGCGATGGCGTCGAGATCGCTGTCCGCGCCGGGCTGATGCGGCAGGCGACCGAGCGCCAGCCAGTAATAATCATAGCCGCGCGGATCGGCGCGCTTCTCGAACCGTGCCCGGCCATAGTCGCGCAGGCCCTGGCGCGCGATGCGGATGCCCTTCACAGCCTCCGGCGCCACCGGTGGGAAGTTGATGTTGACCAGCGTACGGGGCGCAAAATCCCGTTCGAGCAGCGGACGCAGCACCCGCTCGCCCCAGGCCTCGGCGGTGGCGAAGGACACCTGGTCGGCCACTCCCTGCGTCGGATAACGCTGGCTGAGCGCGATCGAACGGATGCCCGCCAGCGCGCCCTCCATCGCGGCCGCAACCGTGCCCGAATAGAGCACGTCCTCGCCCAGATTGGCGCCGCGATTGACGCCCGACAGGATCAGGTCGGGTTTATAGTCCGCCATCACCTCGCCCAGCGCCATCAGCACCGAATCGGTCGGCGTGCCCGTCACCGCGAAACGCCGCTCACCAAATTGCCGCAGCCGCATCGGCCGGGTCAGGGTCAGCGAACGGCTGGTCCCCGACTGGTCCTCGGCGGGCGCGACGATCCAGACATCGTCCGACAGCGTCGCCGCGATCCGCTCGAGCGCGGCCAGGCCGGGCGCGTGATAGCCGTCGTCATTGGTCAGGAGGATGCGCATCAGCGCGGCTCCAGCACCGCCTGTCCGCCCAGATAGGGGCGCAGCACCTCGGGCACGACGACCGAGCCGTCTGCCTGCTGGTAATTCTCGATCACCGCGACCAAAGTACGGCCGACCGCCAGCCCCGAACCGTTGAGCGTATGGACGAAGCGCGTGCCCTTGCTCTCGGCGGGGCGATAGCGCGCCATCATCCGCCGCGCCTGGAAATCGGTGCAGGTCGAGCAGGACGAAATCTCGCGATAGCGCGCCTGTCCGGGCAGCCAGACCTCCAAGTCATAAGTGCGCGCCGCGGAGAAGCCCATGTCGCCGGTGCACAACAGCATCCGGCGATAGGGCAGGCCCAGCGCCTCCAGCACGCCCTCGGCGCACGCCGTCATCCGCTCATGCTCGGCATCCGACTGGTCGGGGGTGGTGATCGACACCATCTCGACCTTATCGAACTGGTGCTGGCGGATCAGGCCGCGCGTATCACGCCCGGCCGCACCCGCTTCCGAGCGGAAACAGGGGGTGAGGGCGGTGAAGCGCAGCGGCAGCTCCGCCTCGCTCAGGATCGCCTCGCGCACGATGTTGGTCAGCGAGACTTCCGCCGTCGGGATCAGCCAGCGCCCGTCCGTGGTGCGGAACAGGTCCTCGGCGAATTTGGGCAACTGGCCGGTGCCGAACGCCGCCTCGTCGCGGACCAGCAGCGGGGGCTGCACCAGCTCGAAGCCGTTTTCCTCGGTCATCCGGTCGAGCATGAACTGGCCGAGCGCCCGTGACAGCCGCGCCATGGGACCACGCAGCAAGGTGAAGCGCGCACCCGACAATGCGACGCCGGTTTCGAAGTCCATGCCCAGCGCGGGCGCGATGGCGTCATGCTCGCGAGCCTCGAACGCAAAGGTCGCAGGCTCACCCTTTTGGTGGACCAGCGCATTGTCATTCTCGTCCGCGCCCTGCGGCACATCGGCGGCGGGCAGGTTCGGAATGGCGGCGAGCGCGGTGTTCAGTTCGGCCTCGACTGCGCGTTCCTGTTCCTCCAACTCGGGGAGCTTCGCCTTCAGCGTGGCGACCTCGTCCATCAGGGATTGGGCGCGCACCTCGTCCTTGGCCGCCTTGGCCTGGCCGATCTGCTTAGACAGGTCGTTGCGGCGCGTCTGCGCGTCCTGCGCCTCGGCGATGATCGCGCGGCGGCGTTCGTCGATCGCGATCAGCGTGTCGGCCTGAGGTTCGGCGCCCCGCTTGGCAAGAGCGGCGTCGAAGGCGGCGGGGTCGTCCCGGATGAGGCGAATGTCGTGCATGGGGCCGAGGCTATGGCCTTCGCTCCGCCGTCACGCAACCCGTGGCGAAATGCCCGCGTTATCTCCGGGCAAACATAAGGAGAAACGCGATGCAGGTGCCGCATAACAGCTTCGTGCTGGTCGTCGATGGCCGCAAGAGCCTGTTCTTTCGGAACGACGGGGATGCCGAATATCCCAATCTGATCGTCGAACAGGCGGTGGAGCATCCCAATCCGGCCGATCACGACCAGAAGACCGACCGCGCGGGCCAGGCCTCCTCGACCACCGGCGGCACGATGGGCGAAACCGACTTTCACCAGCAGGAAGAGGATCGCTTCGCGGCCGAAACCGCCGAGATGCTCAAGCGCCGCGCGCTGGCGAACGAGTATGAGGCGCTAATCGTCGTCGCACCGCCCAAGACGCTGGGCGAATTGCGCAAGCACTATCACAAGGCGGTCGAGGACCGTCTGGTTGGCGAACTGGCCAAGGACCTGACCGGGCATCCGGTGCCCGAGATCGAGGCCGCTTTGCAAAAGGCGTAAAAGCCGCTCGCTGGCGGCGGCGGGTCAGGCCGTTTCCGGCTTGGCCAGTCGCCGCCGGATGACCAAAGCCGCCGCCGCGCCGCCGAACAGCAAGACCATCGGCGGGGCGGGCACCGGAGTCGGGGGCGGCGTATCCCCGCCGGAGGACGAACCGCTGCTGGCCGACGAAGCCGAGGATGCGCTCGACGCCGACGACGCGCTGGAGGCGGACGAACCGTTGGACGACCAGCCGCTGCTGCTCGAGGCATAGCCGCTCGACGACGCGGAGGAGGTGGACGACGCCGACGAGGTGCTGGACGCGCTCGACGAACTGACATTGCCCGACGACGCGCTGGTCGACGAGACATTGCCTGACGAGGTGGACGATCCACCCGTAGAAGACGTCGACGATACGTTGCCGGAGGAGGTCGAGGAGCCACCGCTGGACGACGTGCTCGACACGTTGCCGGAGGACGAGGTGCTGGACACATTGCCCGACGACGATGTGCTGCTGACGCCGCCGGTCGAGCTGGACGACCCGCCCGACCCGCCGGAAGCCGAAGACGTCGACGAGTCACCCGACCCGCCCGATGCCGAGGAGGTCGACGACCCGCCCGAGCCACCCGATGCGGATGACGTGGACGTCGATCCGCCGCTGCTGGTGGACGACACGACGATATTGCCGCTCGATCCTCCGCCGCCGCCGAAGCCGCCGCCGAACCCGAAGCCGCCGCCAAATCCGCCGCCCCAGCCTCCGCCGAACCCACCGCCCCATCCGCCGATCACGGCGGGAACATAGCCGCCGGGCGCGGCCATCGATGGCGCAACGGCGGGTAGCGGCACGGGGACCGGCGGCTCCTGCGTGGTGACGGTGACAATGGTAGGGGGCGGCATCGTGGTCGTCGTCGTCGTCGAGCGTTTGGCCATTCGCCGCTTGGGGCGCGCGCGGTGATGGACGATGCGCTTCTTGACCTTGGTCTGCTTGACCAGGGCCGGACGCTCGGGGCGATCGACCATGTGCACGGCTCCGCCGCCGATCACGGCGCCCCCCGCAGCGCATGCCGCCAGCTTTGCCAAGGCCATTCGCACAGACATCGTCACATCCTCAAACGGTTCGCGCCCCCGAAACGGGATGCGGACCAAGGCTCAAGCCGGGTCATGGTTCCGGCAACGCCGCCCATTCTGTCCATTATCGACAGTTTAAACGTTCCTGTCATCACAGTGACCAACAAAGCTTTAAGGTCAAACCCATTGTTCGCGAAATCCGTCTAGCTTTGGGATTCGCGGTACCGGAACGCCTGATCCTGCAAAGAACTGCATGGTGTGCGTCGCACGGGATTCGATGATCGGGTGTGGAAATAGCCTGTAAAGGCAGCAATTCGTCCATATTCCGTTAACATCGCAACTTTATTATAGAAAATGGCAATACGATGAAACGCCGGTCGCTTGCGGCGGACGGTGGCACCGATTATAGGCGCTCTCGACCATCAGGGGGCGGCCCCGAGGACACGGTGCCGAACGTCGCACCGACGGGCCCTTTGGGAGAGTGGTATGGCGACGGTGATTAATCGCGTAACGGAATCCACCGGGCCGGATGCGGCCAATGATCTCGATGAAAATTATCGTCCCTCGGCGGACGAGCCTTTCATGAACCTGAAGCAGCAGGCGTATTTCCGCCGCAAGCTGATCGCGTGGAAGGAGGCGATCCAGCGGGAGGCGCAGGGAACCCTGTCGCAGCTTCAGATCGACTCGCTGCGCGAGCCCGACCTGACCGATCGCGCATCGAGCGAAACCGACTGGTCGATCGAACTTCGCACCCGCGACCGCCAGCGCAAGCTGATTTCCAAGATCGACGCGGCGCTTCGCCGCATCGACGAGGGCGAATATGGCTATTGCGAGGTTACCGGCGAGCCGATCAGCCTGGGACGGCTGGAAGCGCGACCGATCGCGACGATGACGGTCGAGGCACAGGAGCGCCACGAGCGGAACGAAAAGGTTTCGCGCGACGATTGATCGTCCGGACGGGGCTCCGGGCGGCATGGTCCTCCGGAGCGTCCGGCCCCGTTCGAACCGGGGGACACGCCGGTTCCGACGCAAAAGACTTGCACCATCGGCCGACAGGTGGTTGGAGGCCGTTGCCATTTACCGGCTGGCAACGCGAGCTAGCGTATCGCATGATCGCGCGAGGAATAACGGATAGGCAGGGCGAACCCGATGGGGACCGCGAACCGCCTGTCCGCGAGTGGATTTGACATGGCCGAAGACGAAGTGGAACGCAGCGACCGGGCCGGACGGCGTGACAGTCTGTTGCTGATGGCGCAGATGACGCTGGTCGACGAAACCGCGCCGCGCGACGTGCGTGTCCGCAACATTTCCGAGGGCGGCCTGATGGCCGAGTTGCCTGTTTCGGTGGAAATCGGAACGCCTGTGACGCTCGACCTGCGGGGGATCGGTCTGATCTCGGGGCGGATCGCCTGGTGCACCCAGGGCCGCGTGGGCGTGGCCTTCGATCGCCAGATCGACCCGACACTGGTACGCAAGCCGGTCGGCGGCGGCACCACGACGCCGGAATATGCCAAGTCCGTCACCGGACTGAAAACGCGGCCCTTCCACTGATCGGAGGATCGCGGCAGTTGTTCGTCAATCCCCGTCCCGACCCGATCGGGACGGATTCGTCACGCAGGTGACAAGGGCCGCGGCGGGCCGGACGACCCGCGCGGCCGCGTCAAGGCTATAGGCCTTGCAGCTCTTCCTTCAATTTGAGTTTCTGCTTCTTCAAATCCGCAAGGATCAGCGCGTCTGGCACGGGACGCTGCGATTCGGCGCTGATTCGCCGGTCGAGCGTGGCGTGCTTGGTCTCCAGGGCCGTTTGATGCGCCGTGTGCATGGGCTTCAACCTCCTGTCATTGCTTGGGGGAGTGATTAAAACACCAAAATCCCCCTCTGTCCCCATCCATTTTCGTCAGAATCGACCGGATGAGGCATTTGGCGCGACGACGTGTTGCCGCCTCTCGCGCCGTGCTCGCGGGCTTGCTAGAGGGACCCAACGGGCGTCGGACTTCCTCCGCGCCGGTCGCCGAAGGGGGAGCAGGATGGACGTCACGCTGGCACGCGCGCGGATCGACATGTTGCGCACCGAGCACCGCGATCTGGACGATGCCATCGCCGCTCTGCTGCAATCCTCGACCCCGGATCAGTTGCAGATCGCGCGGCTCAAGAAGCGCAAATTGCGCCTGCGCGACGAGCTGGCCGAACTGGAAGACCGGCTGATTCCCGACATCATCGCCTGATCGGTTCGTATCGGGACAGGGTGCTGCAAGCGCCGTCTTGTTCCTGATGCGTCCGCCATGCCAGCCATGCGGCATGACCGAAGCAGCGCCCGAATCTCCCTTTCATGCCAGGCTGACCGACAGCCTCTATGTCGAGGCCATGGCACTGGCGGAGACGGCGCGCGGCTATTTCGACGGCATCGGGCGGAACGAACGCGATGCCCTGGACCCGGTGGTGCGGGTCGCCTTTTCCTGCGAGTCGCTGAAGGTGACGACTCGACTGATGCACGTCATCGCCTGGGTCCTGACCCAACGCGCGGTTCAGGCGGGCGAGATGAATTGGGAGGAGGCGCGACAGCCGGTGAGGCGGCAGGGCGCATCGCCCGATACGGACGAGGTGCAGCTCGCACTTCTGCCCGAAGCGGCGCAAGCGCTTACCCAGGCAAGCCTGGACCTGCATCGCCGCGTCGAGCGGCTCGACACCCTGGCCGATACCGATCCGTCGGCGACGAGTCCCGTGCTGGCGCTGCAGGCGCGATTGGGCCGGGCGTTTTAGGACGGATCGACGTTCACGCCATTCCTGCCTTTGCAGGGGAGGAATAAGGAAGCGACAGCCTTTCCCGCGCCGCTTCATATTGCCGGCGCAGTTCGGCGATCCGTTCGGCAGCGGGCACGATGCGGTCGACCGCGCCGATACCCTGGCCCGCGCCCCAGATGTCGCGCCAGGCCTTGGCGGCCTGCCCGCCGCCGAAGTTCATCGTCGTCACGTCTCCTTCGGGCAGGTTGTCGGGGTCGAGTCCCGCCGCCACGATCGAGGTGCGGAGGTAGTTGCCGTGCACCCCGGTAAACAGGCTGGAATAGACGATGTCGCTGGCATGGCCGTCGACCACCGCCTGCTTATAGGCCTCCGCCGCATTGGCCTCGACCGTGGCGATGAAGGGCGAGCCGATATAGGCGAAATCGGCGCCCATGGCCTGTGCGGCCAGGATCGCATCGCCCGTCGCGATCGCGCCTGCCAGCGCCAGGGGGCCGCCGAACCAGCTGCGGATTTCCTGCACCAGGGCAAAAGGCGACAGCCGCCCGGCATGGCCGCCCGCGCCCGTCGCCACGGCGATCAGACCATCCGCGCCCTTTTCCACCGCCTTGCGTGCGAAGCGATCGTCGATCACGTCATGCAGCGTGATCCCGCCCCAGCTGTGGACGCCCGAATTCACATCCTCGCGGGCGCCCAGCGAGGTGATGACGATCGGCACCTTCCACTTCGCACACACCGCCAGATCCGCCTCTAGCCGATCGTTGGAGCGGTGGACGATCTGGTTGACCGCGAAGGGCGCCGCCGGCCGATCCGGATGTGCCCGGTCGTGCGCCGCCAGTTCCTCGGTGACGCGATGCAGCCATTCGTCGAGCAGGCTGGCGGGCCGCGCGTTCAGCGCCGGGAAGGAGCCGACTATGCCTGCCTTGCACTGGGCGATGACCAGGTCCGGATTGGAGATGATGAACAGCGGCGACCCGATGACGGGCAGCGCCAAACGGTTCAGGGGCGGGCGACTCAAGGCAGGGGGCAGGCTCATGGCTTTACGATAACGTAAAGGTAAAGCCTGTCCAGCGCCGCCGGGTCGCGTGCAACATTATTACATGACCGTCATTTGCTTTGAGCCGAACAGGGCGTAGAGATTTGCGCATTCCCTGTTGAAAGGCCCTGATTGCGATGAAGTCCGCCCTTTCCGTCCTGCTGGCCCTGACCGTCTCCACTCCGGCGCTGGCGGCGGGCCAGCTGCCCCAGACGGTCGCGCCGGTCCTGTACGATATCACCGTGCGTCCCGATGCGAAGGCGCTGACCTTCTCGGGCGAAGAGACCGTCGACGTCGACGTGAAGCAGTCGACCGCGACGATCGTGCTGAACGCCGCCGAACTGACGATCACGCGCGCGACCTTCGACGGAAAGCCGGTTCCCTTTGCGCTCGATAAGACGGCGCAGACCCTGACCCTCACCCTGCCGCAGGCGGCGAGCGTCGGGCGGCACAAGGTCGGCTTTGCCTGGACGGGTACGATCAACCGTTCGGCCAATGGGCTTTTCGCGATCGACTATACCAACGCCGACGGCTCGGCCGACCGGATGCTGGCGACCCAGTTCGAGGCGCCGGATGCGCGTCGTTTCGCGCCGATGTGGGATGAACCGGCTTTCAAGGCCAAGTTCCGCCTGACCGCCACCGCGCCCAAGGGGCAGCGCGCGATCAGCAACATGCCCGCCGAGGCCGTGACGACGCAGGCCGATGGCAGCCAGCTCTATCGCTTCGGCGAAACGCCGGTGATGTCCAGCTACCTGCTGTTCTTCGGCTCAGGGAATCTCGACCGCAAGACGGTGGATGCCAACGGTGTCCAGATCGGCGTGGTCAGCCGCAAGGGTGTGGTCGACCAGGGTGACTATTCGCTGGGCGCGGCGACCAAGCTGCTGTCCTATTACAACGATTATTTCGGCACGCCCTATCCCTTGCCCAAGATGGACATGATCGCGGGGCCCGGCTCGAGCCAGTTCTTCGGTGCGATGGAGAATTGGGGGGCGATCTTCTATTTCGAGAACGAACTGCTCTTCAATCCGCAGGTCATGAGCGAGAGCAACCGCCAGCGCATCTACACCGTCGTCGCGCATGAAATGGCGCACCAGTGGTTCGGCGACCTCGTCACCCCGCGCTGGTGGGACGACCTCTGGCTGAATGAGGGTTTCGCCTCGTGGATGGAGGGCAAGGCCAGCAATGACCTGAACCCGGCTTGGGAAGCGGCGGCCGCCAATGTCGCGGGCGAGCGCGAATCGGCGATGGGGATCGATGCGACCAGTGCCACCCACCCGATCATCCGCAAGGTCGAGACGGTCGACCAGATCGGCGAGGCGTTCGACAGCATCACCTATCTCAAGGGGCAGGCGGTCATCGGGATGCTCGAATCGACGCTGGGTGCCGATACGTTCCGCAAGGGCATCCGCGCCTATATGGCGAAGTACAAATATCAGAACACCGTGACCGACCAGCTCTGGGAAGAGCTGTCCAAGGCGTCCGGCACGAATGTCGCGACCATCGCACATGACTTCACGCTCCAGGGCGGCGTGCCGCTCATCACGATGCAGGGCGCGCGTTGCGAGGGCGGCAAGACCGTCGCGATGCTGAGCCAGGGCCGCTTCGGCCTGGACGAGGCGTCAAAGGCGCCGCAGACCTGGCATGTGCCGATCCGCGTGGCGACCATCGGCGGGGCCGAGACGACCACGATCGTCACCGGCGCGGCACCCGCCCCGGTAACGGTCGGCGGCTGCGGCACGCTGGTCCTGAACCAGGGCAAGGGATCTTATACGCGCGTCATGTATGACGATGCGGGCCATGCCGCGATCGTGCGCGACTATGCCAAGCTGGCGCTGAACGACCGTTTGGGGACGCTGGGCGACGACTATGCGCTGGCGGCGGGTGGATATCAGGATCTGGGCCGCTGGTTCGACCTGATGGCGCAGGTGCAGCCCGAGGCCGACCCGCTGGAATGGGAAACGGTAGCAGGCGAATTGTCGCGTCTGAACGGGCTTTATAAGGCGACGCCGCTCGAAAAGCCGCTGCGCGCGCGGACGGCGGCGATCCTGTCGCCGGTGCTGGCGCGCATCGGCTTCGAGCCGAAGCCGGAGGACGGCGCGCTCGTCTCCAACCTGCGTGAGACGTTGATCGGGCAGCTGGGTACCAGCGGTGACGCCATGGTCGCGGCGCGCGCGCGGGGTTATGTCGCGGCACTCGCCAAGAACCCCAACGCCATTCCGGGGGCCATCCGCCAGCCGATCCTGGCGACCTATGCGACCCGCGCGACGGCGGCCGAATGGGATCGCCTGTACGAACTGGCCAAGGCCGAGCGCAATCCCGTCGTCAAGAACCGCTATGTCTCGCTACTGGGGTATGCGGAGGACGAAGGTGCGGCGCGTCGGGCGTTGAGCGTGCTGAAGGACAACACCTTCACCCCGCCGCAGCGCGCTGCGCTGCTCCGCTCGATCGCGGGGGCGCATCCCGACATGGCGTTCGACTGGGCGGTGGCGAACAAGCCGCTGGTCGACAGCTTCCTGGAGGAGAGCAACCGCGCGAGCTTCATCGTCGGGCTGGGCGCGGGCTCGAACGATCCCGCCATGCCCGGCAAGATCGAGGCCTGGGCCAACGCCAACCTGGCCGAGGGCTCGCGCGGCGGCGCCAAGCGCTCGATCTCGCAGATCGCGGTGCGCAAGGCGGTGGCCGAACGCCTGAAGCCCGCCGTTCAGACCTGGCTGGCGCGCTAATTGGAGCGGCTGGCGGGGGCAATTCCCCGCCAGCCTCCGAGCCATGCAACCTCCGGTCAGCCTGAGCGACGTCGAAGGCCAACGGAAAGCAATAACCTCTTTGCTCCACGGCGAAGGCCGGGGCCCAGTTTCGGCTAGGCTGAAAGGGAATGAAGGCGGCGAGGGGGGGCGGCCAAGGCGGGCGGTGCCCATTTGCCTCCCACGCAAATTCATCGTGCTATCGCGTCCGGGCAGAAACTGGACCCCGGCCTTCGCCGGGGAACGCCATTGGTTGAGCGTCTAGGCGTGGCCTTCGACTTCGCTCAGGCTGAACGGAGCGAGGGATAATTGGCCCACGCCTCCGCAACCTCTTGCGTCCCATGGCGAAACGCGAAACGATGACGGCCCCGTCACCTATTCCGTGAGCTCTTCGTGATCCGCAACAGCCTCGCTCTCCTCTTCGCTGCCACCGCCCTGACCACGCCGCTCGCCGCGCAGGAGGAGGGGGAGAAGAAGGCCCCGCATCACGAAGCCGCCAAGGCCGAGGCGGAGGCCGCCTGGGCGCGCGCGCCGCTGGAGGAAACCGAAGTCCGCCACCGCGACAGCGTGACGATCCATGGCCGCGCCTATCCCTATATCGCCTCGGCGGGCACGCTGACCGTACGGGATATCGAAGGCAAGCCAACTGCTTCGATGTTCTACACCGCCTATACGCTGGACGGGACCAAGCCCGGAACCAAGCGGCCCGTGACGTTCCTGTATAATGGCGGGCCGGGGTCGCCCTCCTTCTGGCTGCGCATGGGCTCGTTCGCGCCGATCCGCATCCGCACGACCAGTCCGGAATTTGTGCGGCCCGCGCCCTATGATGTGGGGCCGAACCCGGACTCGCTGCTCGACAAGACCGACCTCGTCTTCCTCGACGCGATCGGCACCGGCTATTCGCGGCCGCTGGGGGATATGAAGCCCGCGCAATTCTACGGCGTGGACGAAGATGTCGACGTCTTTGCCGGCGCGATCCAGCGCTATGTCACCAAATATGGCCGCTGGATGAGCCCGAAATTCCTGCTCGGCGAAAGCTATGGCACGCTGCGCTCGGGTGCGCTGGCCTATCAGTTGCAGGAGCGGGGCATGGCGCTGAACGGCGTGGTGCTGCTCAGCTCGATCATGAATTACGGCTATCGCCAGCCGGGGCTCGATCAGGTCTATCTGAACTATCTGCCCAGCTATGCCGCAACCGCCTGGTATCACAATCGCCTCGCCGATCGCCCCGCCGATGTCGCGACGGTGGTGGCGCAGGCGCGGGCCTTTGCCGTCGGGCCCTATATGTCTGCGCTGGCCAAGGGGCAGAGCATCTCGCCCCAGGAGCGCGACCAGATCGCCGAGCAGATGAGCCGCCTGATCGGCATCTCGCCCGGCTATATCAAGCGCGCGAACCTGCGCATCGACCTGCCGCGTTTCCAGAAGGAATTGCTGCGCGGTTCGGCGCGGACGGTCGGCCGGTTCGACTCGCGTTATCTCGGCATCGATACCGACGCGGCGGGCGAGGCCCCGGAGACGGATGCCTCTTCGGACGCGATTTCAGGGGCTTATATCGCGTCCTTCCAGGACTATCTGCAGTCGACGCTCGGCTATAAGACCGAGCTGCCCTATCGCCTCTCCGCGCGCGATGCGGCGGGTTGGACTTGGAACTGGAAGCACAAGTCACCGGGTGGTGGGCAGAACAACCCCAATACCGCCATCGACCTGGCCGCCGCGATGCGGGCAAACCCGTATCTGAAGGTGCTGTCGATGAACGGCTATTACGACATGGCGACCCCGTTCTTTGGCACCGAGAACGACTTGGGCCACATGATGCTGGAGCCCGCGCAACAGGCCAATCTACGCTTCACCTATTATCCGGCCGGACACATGACCTATCTCAACCCCGACGCGCTGCGGAGCATGAAAGCCGACCTGTCGCGTTGGTATGACGAGGCGGTAAGCGATGCGAAGTCCGCGACCCCGCCGGTGCCGCCTTCGGGGCAGGGGGCGCGGTGAGCCCGTAAGAGGCCGCTGCTATAATACGCAGTTGCCAAGACGACGGCGGGTCGACTGAACCGATGTGGCACGCTTCCATGCCGATCACATCGAGCCCCGTCGCAAGGTTTAGTACTCTGGGCGTTCGTAAACCAAACCCTGCTCATGGGCCATCAGCAAGTCTTCGAAGAATTCCTTTACGTCATGGTCGGCATAATCGATGCATTCGCGTAGCTCTATTATGGAATCGTAATCGAATTTTATTAATTCGATTGATCCATGCATTTTTAGATGGGAGTCCGTGACATATTCCGGGTCATTATCTTCGTAGCGGAGTCCGAAGCGACCAGCGAAGGATAGCACTCTTCGCTCCAGTTCTCCCCACTTGAAACGAGCTTTGTCGTCGTACCCGTGGAGGCTGTCAGGGTGGCTGATAATGATCTCGCGCTCATCGTCGCGGAAGCGCCCCTCTGGATTTTGTGTGCAGCCGATTTTTATAAGATGAAGGGCCCGCTCGTCCTCATCATTGCATAACGCAGCATAGGTCCAACCGGGGACAGTCATATAGACCATTAAACCACCTCCTCACGAAACGAGACATTCGGTGGCATGGCCGTTCAAGCCGATGACCGATCTGTAAGATCATTCATACGAACGTGAAGTAAATAACATTTAAAGAAAAATGGTGGACGCACTTGGGCTCGAACCAAGGACCCGCTGATTAAGAGTCAGCTGCTCTACCAACTGAGCTATGCGTCCGATGCCGGTCTGCGGCATGGCGGGGAGCGTGTCCCCGTCTGGTGGGGCGCTGTTAGCCGAGCATGTCCGACCTGCCAAGAGGGTTTTTGACATTTTTCTTGCGGAAGAAAAATGGCCCGGCGCCGCGAGGGCGCCGGGCCGTGCGGGTTCAGGCGATGTGAACCGCCTTGGTAATCATGTGGTTGGCGATGCCCTCGGGTCCGTCTTCCGAGCCATAGCCGCTTTCCTTCACCCCGCCGAAGGGTGCGTCGCCCCAGCTCAGGCGGACGGTGTTGATCGCGATCATGCCCGCCTCGATCTCGTCGCCCAGCTGGTTTTGGCGACGGCCGTTCTCGGTGAAGCAATAGGCGCCCAGGCCGAAGGGCAGGCGGTTCGCCTCGGCGATCGCATCCTCGGTGGTGGCGAAGGGACGGATCAGCGCGATCGGGCCGAACGGCTCCTCGTTCATCGCCTTGGCATCGAGCGAGACGTCGGCCAGCACGGTAGGGGCAAAGAAGAAGCCGTCTCCGCCCTTCGCTTCGCCGCCGGTCAGCTTGCGCGCGCCGTTCCTGACGGCATCCTCGATCATCGCGCCGATCGCCTCGGGGCGGCGTGGATTGGCCATCGGGCCCATCTGCGTGTCCGAGGACAGGCCGTCGCCGATCTTCAGCGCGGCCGCGCGCTCGGCAAAGCCCTTGGCGAAGCGCTCGTAAATCCCCTCCTGCACGTGGAAGCGGGTGGGGGCCACGCACACCTGGCCCGCATTGCGGAACTTGTGGGTGACGAGCGTATCGAGCGTCTTGTCCAGATCGCAATCGTCGAACACCAGCACGGGGCCGTGGCCGCCCAGCTCCATGGTCGACTTCATCACCGCATCGGCGGCGAGCTTGAGCAGATGCTTGCCGACCGGCACCGACCCGGTGAAGCTGAGCTTGCGCGTGACCGGCGAGGCGAGCAGGTGGCGCGACACTGTATCGGGCACACCGAAGACCAGCTGTGCGACATCGCCCGGCAGGCCCGCATCCTGGAAGCAGCGCAGGATCGCGATGGCGCTGGCCGGGGTTTCCTCGCTGGGCTTCAGGATGACCGAGCAGCCGGCTGCGATGGCGGGCGACAGCTTGCGCACCGGGTTCATCACGGGGAAGTTCCAGGCGCAAAAGGCCGCGACCGGGCCTACCGGCTGGTGCAGCACCAGCGAGCGCGTGCCGCTGGGGCGCGGCAGAACGCGGCCATAGATGCGCACCGCCTCGCCCGCATGGAAGTCGAGCAGCGCGGCGGTCGCGCCGACCTCGCCCCGCGCCTCGCCGATCGGCTTGCCTTCCTCCAGCGTGGCGAGGCGGGCGAGATCCTCGGCGCGCTCGCGGACCAGCGCGGCGGTGCGATGGAGCACGGCGGCGCGCTCCTGCGGCGCGACCTTGCGCCACATCTCGAAGCCGCGCGCGGCGGCCTCCAGCGCGCGGTCCATGTCGGCGGTGGTCGCCAGCGGCAGGTCGCCCAGCGCCTGGCCGGTCGCGGGGTTCAGCACGGCCTGGGTGTCGCGCCCTTCCGCCCCCAGCCATTCGCCGCCGATATAGAGGCCGGTCTTCACGTCGATCTGCGGGGCGGTCATGCGCGTCCTTTCCAAGACTATAAGCGATTGATGCGGGCGGGAGATCGTCCCTCGACCGTGCCGTTACAAGGGGCCGTTGCCGGGGTTCGTCGTGCCGGATGGGGCATCCGTCGGGATCGGGGGAGCAAAAGCAGGGCTTTGTGCGTCCCAAGCTTTCCGGCATTTCCTATCGGGGGGATCGAGATAGGGTGTGCGGCGAAACGAAAGGGACGGGTCCTGATGCGAGCACCATTTCCGGCCATGACGGCCGCCTTGATGATCGGTACGATCGGTCTGGTCGGCGGCCTGTCCGGCTGTTCGGGCGGCGGCAACGGCAAGGGGTCGGTCGAGCTGTTGAACGTCAGCTACGATCCGACGCGCGAGCTCTACAAGGACGTCAACGCCGCCTTCGCCAAGGCGTATCAGGCGAAGACCGGCAAAACCGTCTCGTTCCGCATGAGCCATGGCGGGTCCGGCAAGCAATCACGCTCGGTGATCGACGGGCTGTCGGCGGATGTGGTGACGCTGGCGCTCGCCTATGACATCGACGCCATTGCCGAGCGGGCGAAGCTGCTGCCCGCCAACTGGCAGAGCCGCCTGCCCGACAATAGCTCGCCCTATACCTCGACTATCGTGTTCCTGGTGCGCAAGGGTAATCCGAAGGGTATTCGCGACTGGGCCGATCTTGTGAAGCCGGGCGTGCAGGTCATCACGCCCAGTCCCAAGACCAGCGGCGGCGCGCGGTGGAATTTCCTGGCGGCCTGGGCTTACGGCAAGAAGGCGGGCGGATCGGACGCGGCGGCGCAGAAATATGTCGCCAGCCTGTATGCGCATGTGCCGGTGCTGGATTCGGGCGCGCGCGGGGCGACGACGACCTTTGTCGAACGCGGTCTGGGCGATGTGCTCCTCGCCTGGGAGAATGAGGCGCTGCTGTCCGAGAAGGAGTTGGGCGCAGGAAAGTTCGACATCGTCGTGCCCTCGATCTCGATCCTGGCCGAGCCGCCGGTCGCCGTGGTCGACGCCAATGCCAAGGCGCATGGCACCGAACAGGTCGCGACCGAATATCTGAAATTCCTCTACACGCCCGAGGGGCAGGAGATTGCCGCGCGCAACTTCTACCGTCCACGCGACCAGGCCGTGCTGGCCAAATATGCCGCCACTTTCCCCAAGGTCGACATGGTGACGATCAAGGACTTCGGCGGCTGGGGCGCGGCGCAGAAGCGGTTCTTTGCCGATGGCGGGGTGTTCGACGCCATCTATGCCGGCGGCACGCGGCGCTGATCACGGTGTCGGGAAAGGCGCGCCGCTCGGCGCTGCCCGGTTTCGGGCTGACCATGGGAATGACGCTGTTCTGGCTCGGGCTGATCGTGCTCGTGCCGCTGTCGGCGCTGGTCGTGCGGGCGGCGGGCATGGGCTGGGAAGGCTTTGCGGCGGCCGGATTGTCGCCGCGCGCGCTGGCCGCCTATCGGCTCAGCTTCGGCGCGGCGCTGGCGGCGGCGGCGGTCAATGCGGTCTTCGGGCTGCTGATCGCATGGATCCTGGTCCGCTATGACTTTCCCGGCAAGAAGCTGATCGACGCGGCGGTCGACCTGCCTTTCGCGCTGCCGACGGCGGTGGCGGGCATCGCGCTGGTCGCACTTTATTCGGACAATGGCTGGGTCGGGTCGCTGCTCACGCCGCTGGGGATCAAGGTGGCCTATACGCCGTTGGGCGTTGCGATCGCGCTTATTTTCATAGGCTTGCCGTTCATTGTTCGCTCGGTCCAGCCGGTTCTGGCGGACCTGGGTCGTGACGTAGAGGAAGCCGCCGCGACCCTGGGCGCGTCGCGGCTTCAGACCTTCGGCCGGATCATCCTGCCCGCGATCACGCCCGCGCTGCTGACCGGCTTCGCGCTCGCCTTCGCCCGGGGGGTCGGCGAATATGGCTCGATCATCTTCATCGCGGGCAACAAGCCCTTTCATTCGGAGATCGCGCCGCTGCTCATCATCACCCAGCTCGAACAGTTCGACTATGACGGCGCGACCGCCATCGCCTGCGTGATGCTGGTCCTGTCCTTCGCGATGCTGCTGGTCGTCAATCTGCTCCAGGCGTGGCGCGCCAAGCGGGGGACGCGATGAGCGGTTCCAACCCCACCACGGTCGAAAGCCCCTGGGCGCGGCGGGCGCTGATCGGCGTCGGTTTCCTGTTCCTGGCGCTGTTCCTTTTCCTGCCGCTTGTCATGGTCTTTGCAGGCGGACTGGCCAAGGGTTGGCAGGTGTTCGTCGCGGCGCTGGTCGATCCGGATGCGCTGGCGGCGATCCGCCTGACCCTGCTGGTCGCGGCGATCGCGGTGCCGGTCAATGCGGTGTTTGGTGTCGCGGCCTCCTGGGCCATCGCCAAGTTCGACTTTCGCGGAAAAAGCCTGCTCATCTCGCTGATCGACCTGCCTTTTTCGGTATCGCCGGTGGTGTCCGGCCTCATCTTCGTCCTGCTGTTCGGGGCGCAAGGGTGGCTGGGGCCGTGGCTGACCGCGCATGGCGTACGGATCATCTTCGCGGTGCCGGGAATCGTGCTGGCGACCGTATTCGTCACCTTCCCCTTCGTCGCGCGCGAGCTGATCCCGCTGATGGCCGAGCAGGGCCGTGATGACGAGGAAGCGGCGCGGTCGCTGGGGGCGAGCGGGTGGCAGACCTTCTGGCATGTCACCTTGCCCAATATCCGCTGGGGTCTTCTCTACGGCGTGCTGCTCTGCAATGCCCGTGCGATGGGCGAGTTCGGCGCGGTGTCGGTGGTGTCGGGGCATATCCGGGGCCTGACCAACACCATGCCCTTGCATGTCGAGATCCTGTACAATGAATATGACTTTGTCGGCGCGTTCGCGGTGGCGTCTCTGCTCGCCTCGCTCGCGCTGGTGACCTTGGGAGTGAAGACCGTGCTGGAATGGCGTTTCGGCATCCACCGGGCGGGAGCCGCGCATTGAGCATCGTCGTCGAGAATATCTCCCGCCGTTTCGGCGGGTTCACCGCGCTGGACCGGGTGTCGCTGGAGACGAAGCCGGGCGAGTTCCTCGCGCTGCTGGGGCCGTCGGGTTCGGGCAAGACGACGCTTCTGCGCACCATCGCGGGGCTGGACTTCGCCGACGAGGGGCATGTCCTGTTCGACGGGCAGGACATGACCGGCACGCCCGCCGCCGAGCGGCGGATCGGTTTCGTCTTTCAAAATTACGCGCTGTTCCGCCATATGACCGTGGCGCAGAACATCGCCTTCGGCCTGACCGTGCGCAAGCGGCGCGACCGGCCCGCCAAGGCGGCGATCGCGGTGAAGGTTACCGAACTGCTCGCGCTGATCCAGTTGCCGCAACTGGGCGACCGCTATCCTGCGCAGCTGTCGGGCGGCCAGCGCCAGCGCGTGGCGCTCGCCCGCGCGCTTGCCATCGAGCCGCGCCTGTTGCTGCTCGACGAGCCGTTCGGCGCGCTCGACGCCCAGGTGCGCAAGGACCTGCGCGGGTGGCTGCGGCGGATTCATGACGAGACGGGGCTGACCTCGATCTTCGTGACCCACGACCAGGAAGAGGCGCTGGAGATCGCCGACCGCATCGTCGTGATGCGCGGCGGCGTGATCGAACAGGTCGGCACCCCCGCCGAGGTGCAGGGCGCGCCCGCGACCGCCTTCGTGTCGTCCTTCATCGGCGAGACGAACCGGCTGCCGGTGACGCGCCGCGACGGTGCGGCGGTGATCGGCGACGGACTGGCGACCTTGCCCGACGAAGCGCGCGGGCAGGGGGCGGGGGAAATCCATATCCGCCCGCACGATGTCGAATTGGCCGAGCCCGGTGCGGCCGACGCGCTGACGATCGCCGTCCTCGCCAGCCGCCCGATCGGCCGATCCCGCCGGATCACGGCGGAGGTCACGGGCGTGGCCGAACCGCTGACCTTCGACCTTCCGGTGGCGGCCGACGCCGTACCGGGGCAGTCGCTATCGATTCGACCGATCCGCTACCGCATCTTCTGACCCCCTTTTGTGTTTGAACGGGCGTGACGTTTCCGTACGGGCATTTGCCAGCGCGGGATCGTCGGGGCATGACGCACGCGTGAACAGGGGAGAGCGTCGTTGAAGGTCGGACAGGAATGCTGGCGGATCGAGCAGGCCGACCGGATGGCGGTCATCATCGATGCGGAGGAATATTTCCGCATGGCCAGGCGCGCGATGCTGAATGCTCGGCGCCGGATCCTGCTGATCGGCTGGGATTTCGACGCGCGTATCGTCCTCGACCATGACGAGGCGCCCGGCGAGACGGTGGGCGACTTCATCTATTCACTGGTCCAGCGTCAGCCCGAGCTGGAGATTTTCCTGCTCCGTTGGGATACCGGCGCGATCAAGTCGCTGTTCCGGGGCAAGACCTTCTTCACCGTCCTGAAGTGGATGACGCACAGCCGCATCCACACCAAGCTGGACGGCCGTCACCCGATCGCGGCCTCACACCACCAGAAGATCGTCATCATCGACGACCAGTTCGCCTTTTGCGGCGGTATCGACATGACCAGCGAGCGGTGGGACACACGCGAGCACCGCGACGACGATCCCGGACGCACGCGGCCCGGCGGGCAGCCCTACAAGCCCTGGCACGACGCGATCAGCGCGGTGGAGGGGCCGGTGACCCACGCGCTGGGCGAGTTGTTCCGTGAGCGCTGGCACGCGGCCGGGGGCAAGCCGATGGGCCCCGCCGTGCCGGGCGCAAGCTGCTGGCCGGAAGGGTTGGAGCCCGACTTCAAGGATCAGCCGGTCGCGATCGCGCGCACCATGCCGGAGATGGACGACCAGACGGCGGTGCATGAGAATGAGGCACTGTTCCTCGCCCAGATCGCGCGGGCCGAGCGCTACGTCTATATCGAGAGCCAGTATTTCGCCTCGCGCCGGGTGGCCGAGGCGATCGCCCGGCGGCTGGACGAGGAAAACGGCCCGGAATTCGTCATCATCAACCCGCTGACCGCGCAAGGTTGGCTGGAGCCGATCGCGATGGACACGGCACGCGCACGACTGGTCGAGGCGTTGCGGCGGCGCGACCGGCATGGGCGCTTTCGGCTCTATCATCCGTTCACGGCGGGGGGCGAGGCGATCTATTGCCACGCCAAGATCCTGATCGCCGACGATCGGGTCTTCCGCCTGGGCTCGTCCAACCTCAACAACCGCTCGATGCGGTTGGATACCGAATGCGACCTCGCGATCGCCGTAGAGAAGGACAGTGCGGCGGCGCAGCGGATCGGGGCGATCCGCGACGACTTGCTAGGCGAGCATTTGGGCGTGGCGACCAAGCTGGTGGGCGAGACGGTCACCCGGACAGGCTCGCTGATCGCGGCGGTCGAGGTGCTGCGCGGACAGCCGGGCCGGACCCTGCGCCCCTATGAGGTGCCCGACCTGTCGAGCGTGGAGGAATGGCTGGCCGATAACGAAGTGCTCGACCCCGAAGGGCCGGACGAGATGTTCGAGGCGTTCAGCCAGCGAAAGGGCCTGTTTCGGCGGCTGCGGCGGCACTGATGGCGGAGATCATCAACTTCCGTCAGGCGCGTAAAGGTCTGGCTCGCAAGGCAGCCGAGCAGCAGGCGGTGGAGAACCGTGCGCGGTTCGGGCGGAGCAAGGCCGAGAAGCAGCGGGATGCAGCCGAGCAGGAGCGGCTGCGCAAGGAATTGGACGGCGCCAAGCGAGAGGACTGAGGGTCGCTACCCTCACCTTTCCGGCGCTTAGCGCCTCCCTCCCTCTCCCAATGGGAGAGGGAAGGGGCCCGCTCACCGAAGGTGAGTGGGAAGGGTGAGGGTGGTCGTCACCGCGGCGTGGCGAACCAGATGGTGTGCGTCGCGCCCTTGCCGTTTTCGCGGGCGCGGACCTTCACTTCATCGACCAGGAAACCCGCACGCGACAACCGCCGGGTGAAGACCGGGTCGGGCGCGGCCGACCAGATGGCCAGCACGCCGCCGGGCCGCAGCGCGACCCGCGCCTCGTCCAGCCCCCGGTTGGAATATAGCCCGTCATTGGCCGGGCGGGTCAGCCCGTCGGGGCCGTTGTCCACGTCGAGCAGGATCGCGTCATACATCCCGCGCCCCGCATAGATCGCATTGCCGACATCGCCCATCGCCAACGTGACGCGGGGATCGTCCAGGCATCCGGCGGTCAGCTCGACCATCGGCCCGCGCGCCCATTCGATGATGCCCGGCACCAGCTCGGCCACCGTCACCCGCGCGTCGCGGCCCAACCGGGCCAGCACGGCGCGCAGGGTAAAGCCCATGCCATAGCCGCCGATCAGCAGATGCGGCGCATTCCGCCCGCCCAGCCGGTCGCAGGTCATCGTGCCCAACGCCACTTCCGAGCCGCTCATGCGCGTGCTCATCAGCTCGTTGCGGTCGAGCACGATCATGAAGTCCTTGCCCCGGCGGAACAGCCGCAGGGGCTCGCCGCCCGGCACCTCGGCGATGCCCAGCAGCTCGCGCGGCGTCACTTGCCCTGACGCGCCTTACGTGCGGCGTAGCGCGCGTCGCGGGCGGCCTTAAGCTCGGCGGCGGTGGGGACCACCGGCGGGCGCGCGGCGGCGGCAGCGGCCTCTGCGGCAGCCTCGGCCTCGGCCTTCGCCTTGGCGCGGGCTTCCTCACGGGCCGCCTTTTCCTGCTCGATCGCGGCCTTGTGCGCGGCGCGGCGTTCGGCCTCGGCGGCTTCCTTGGCCGCACGGGCGGCGGCGCGGGCTGCGACCACTTCGGGGTCGGGCGCAGCCTTGTTGCGCAGCTTTTCCAGCGCGGCGGCCTTGGCGTCGCGCGAAGCCGATGCGCGATCGGCGAAACCGGGAACCTTATATCCTGCCATCAATCATCTATCCCGTTGGGGGCCGGACGGCCCCATAGCACAACGGCCCCGCATCGCTGCAGAGCCGTTGGAGAAACTGGTGGACGCACTTGGGCTCGAACCAAGGACCCGCTGATTAAGAGTCAGCTGCTCTACCAACTGAGCTATGCGTCCGTTCGTCACGCTCGTCAGGCCGTCCGGCGGCCCGCCTCGTGATCGGGAGGCGCGCCTTTAGCAGGCCTCCGCCGCTTTGCAAATGCTTTTTGCCAATTTTTTACGTTACCAACGGGCGGGACGACGATTTTCGCGGTCGATCGCCATCAGGATACCCAGGCACAACAGCACCGTCATTTGCGACGATCCGCCATAGCTGACCAGGGGCAGGGGAATGCCGACCACCGGCGCCAGCCCCATGACCATCATCAGGTTGACCATCACATAGATGAAGATGGTCGTCGACAGCCCTGCCGCTGCCAGTCGGGCAAAGCGCGTCTGTGCCACCTGTGCGACGTTCAGGCCCCAGCGGATGACGAGGATGAAGGCAAGGATCAGCAAGCACCCGCCGACCAGTCCCCATTCCTCGGCCATCGTCGCGAAGACGAAGTCGGTATGACCCTCGGGCAGATAGTCGAGATGGCTCTGGGTGCCGTTCAGGAACCCCTTGCCCCAGATGCCGCCCGACCCAATCGCGATCTTCGACTGGCTGATATGATAGCCGGTGCCCAGCGGATCGCTTTCGGGGTTCATGAAGATCAGTACGCGGTTGCGCTGATAATCGTGCAGCACGAAATTGACGGCCAGCGGGGCCGCCACCGCCAGCGCCATCGCGCCGCCGATGAACAGGCGTAAGGGTACGCCCGCCAGGAACATCACCGTAGCCCCACCCGCACAGATCATCAGTGCGGTGCCGAGATCGGGCTGCTTCATGACAAGGGCGGCAGGCACGGCGATCATCGCTGCGACCGGCCATATACCAGAGAAACGCCGCGTCTCGGCCGGGGGCATCAGTTCATAGAAGCGCGCCGCGCCCAGCACGATGAACAGCTTCATCAATTCGGACGGCTGGAGGCGGATAAAGCCGACGTCCAGCCATCGCTGGCTTCCCCCGCGCACGGCGCCCAGCAGTTCGACCAGTATCAGGGCGACCACCAGCACCAGATAGCCCGGCATCGCGATCCGCCGCCATAGGTCCAGCGGCAGGCGCGACAGCACCAGCGATCCGGCCAGCAGGACGAAGAAGCGTACGCCCTGCGGCTTTGCCCAAGGGGTCAGCGATCCGCCCGCCGCCGAGTAGAGAACCACAAGGCCGAAACAGCCGATGGCCGTGACCAGCAGGATGACGCGCCACGGCAGTTGCGCGATGGGCTCGGGGATGATGCGGGGGCCGCTCATGGATTGGGGTCGCCTGCATCTTCGGGATCGGTTTCGCGGGTGGCCATCGCCTCGGCCTGCGCGTCGGAGACGTTGGTCGCGGCCTCGACGGCGGGCGCATCGGTTGCGGCACCCGCATCGGTCTTGGTCGCGGCCGCGGCGGGCTGCGGCGAATGGGCGGCGCGGTAAGCGGCTTCCTCGGCGCGCATCCGGGTGTTGATGTCGCCGCCCCAGCTCTGCTCGCCTTCCGCGAGCGACGCCAGCGCGCGGTCGCGGTCGAACAGATAGGTCATGATGTCGCGCCCGATCAAAGGCGCGTCGAGATTGCGCACGGTATGGCCGTTATGCTCCAGCACGACGGCGGCCGCATAACGCGGATTGTCGGCCGGTGCGAAACAGACGAGCAGGGCGTGGTCGCGCAGCTTGAAGGGCAATTGCCCGTTCTTGAGCACGCCCATGCGCCGCTCGGCCATGGTGATCCGGCGGACCTGCGCCGTGCCGGTCTTGGCCGCCAGGCTGACGCCGGGGACCAGCATCCGCGCCGCGCCGCCGGTGCCGCCCTGGTTGACCACACCGAACATGGCATCGCGCACGATCGCCAGATGCTCGGACGCGACGGGCAGGGCGGGAGCGTCGAGATGGACCTGATGCGCGAGCATGCTGGGCGCCAGGTGCCGCCCCGACGCGAGCCGTGCCGCCATCACCGCCAGCTGGAGCGGATTGGCAAGCACATAGCCCTGTCCGATCGACGCGTTCAGGCCATCGGCGACGGTCCATTTCGTCTTGTATTTCTTTAGCTTCCACGCCGCATCTGGCACAGTGCCGTAACGCTGGGTGCTGAGCGGCAGGTCGAATTTCTGCCCCAGCCCGACCATACGCGCGATCGGGGCGATCCGGTCATAGCCCATGCGCCGGATCATCTCGTAGAAATAGATGTCGCAACTTTGCTCGATCGCGCCCTTCAGATTCAGCGCGCCGTGTCCGCCCCGCTTGTGGCAGTGGAAGACGCCGGTACCGACCCGCATCGCGCCGGTACAGAGCACGCGGTCATTGGCGCCGACCCCTGCCTCCAGCAGCGCCAGGCCGTTCATCGGCTTGACGGTCGAGCCGGGCGGATACAGCCCCTGCGTCACCTTGTTCATCAAGGGCACGTGATCGTTTTCCGACAGCATCGCCCATTCCAGATGACTGATGCCGTCCGAAAAGCTGTTGGGGTCGTAGGCGGGCATCGACACCATCGCCAGCGTCTCGCCGGTGCGGCAGTCGAGCACCACGGCCGAACCCGAATTGGTGCCAAGGCGACGCGCGGCATATTCCTGCAGCCCCGCATCGATCGTCAGGCGGATGTTGCGACCGGGCACGTCGGGGCGGGTGGCGAGTTCGGCTACGACCTTGCCGCGCGCGGTGACCTCCACCCGCTTCGCGCCGGGCTTGCCGCGCAGATAGGGCTCCAGCATCTTTTCCAGCCCGTCCTTGCCCAGCTTGAAGCCAGGGGTGACGAGCAGCTGGTCGTGCGTCGCCTTGAACTGCTCGGCGGTCGGCGTGCCGACATAGCCGGTCAGATGCGCCACGGCTGGCCCGGCGGGGTAGAAGCGTGCAAAACCGCGCGTCGGCTGGACGCCGGGCAATTCGGGCAGTCGGACGCTGACCGCCGCGAAGCGATCCCAGTCGAGCCGCTCGGCGACCTGCACCGGCTGGAACCCGGCGGCATGCTCCAGGTCGAGCCGGATGCGGTTCATCGCCTCGTCGTCCAGCTTCAGGATCTGGCGCAGCAGGTTCAGCACCCGCTCCTTGTCTGCGTCGTCCAGCCGGTCGGGGATGATGTCGACGCGGAAATCGGTGCGATTGTTGGCGATCGGCACACCATGCCGATCGATCAGCCAGCCGCGACGCGGCGGGATCATCGTCGTGTTGACGCGGTTGCTCTCGGAGAGAAGGTTGTACTTCTCGTTCTGCGCGATGGACAGCCACGCCATCCGCCCGGCCAGCAACAGGCCGACGCCCGCCTGCGCCGTGCCCAGCACGAAGGCGCGCCGCGAAAAGCTATAGGCCTGCGCAGCCTCGGTCATGATCCGGCCTGGGCGATCCATGGTCAGGCCCCTACCTCATTTCGGCCGCGTTTGCGATCGATCCAGGCGACCAGTCGCGTCGCCATGGGGAAGAGAAGGATGGTGATGGCGATCTGGATCACCAGCGGCGCATCCACCTGCGCACCGACCGGCACCGCCAGGAAGCGGCCTGCGATCAGGCAGAAGGCGATGGCGCCGCTGGCGATCAGCCAGTCCTGCCAGAAATCGCGGAACACCAGACGATGCTCGAACAGGTCGATCGCCAGCGAGGTCAGCGACCAGAGCAGCATGGCAGATCCCAGCGGCTGGCCCGAGACCAGATCATCGAACAACCCCAGGGGCGCCGCCGCCCAGAGCCGCAGCGCGAAACGCGCGACCAGCCGCCAGGCGAGCAGCATCAGCAGCCCCATGGGCGGCTGCAAAGGTACGATCGCCACGACCGGCACGATCGCGGTCAGCGAACCCGCCATCACGGTCAGCCACGGCAGCGCACGGGCGCGGGCGGGGGGCAGTCCGGGGTCGAAGGGATTATAGGTGTCGAGGGTCACGGCCGGGGTGCGGGCGCTGATGGCGGCATCGGCATGAAGGCGCGCTGAACGATCGCGAAATCCAGCGTGTCGGGGTGGATGAAGGGGCGCGCCACCGCCACGTCGCCGCCATCGCTCTGGACGCGGGCGACCGGGATATTGGGCGCATACAGTCCGCCGGTGCCCGAGGTGACGAACAGATCGCCCTTGCCCAGCCGGACATTGGTAGCGACCGAGCGGACGTCGAGCGTTCCGTCTCCGCGCCCGACCGCGATGGCGGGCATGCCGTCGCGGGTGCGGCGTACCGGCACGATGCTTTCGGGGTCGGTCAGAAGGAGGACGCGCGCGGCGGCCGGACCCGCTTCGGTCACGCGACCGATCAGCCCCTCGGGCCCGCGCACGGCCATGCCGGGGGTCACGCCCTGCCAGCGGCCAGCATTCAGCAGCGCGAAGCGGCGGCCGCTGGACCCTGTGGAGCTGACCAGGCGTGCGGTCACGATGGTGTCGGGCGTCCGGTCGCGTACCGCCAGCAGCGTGCGCAGGCGACGATTGTCATGGGCAATGGTGCGCGCGGTCAGCAGAACTTTGCGCGACTGCTCCAACTCGGCGCGCAGTCGCTCGTTTTCCGAATGGACGAAGAAATAATGGCCGATGGCGTCGGGTACGCCGCTAACCGCGTCGCCGACCGCGACGAACGCACCGGAGATCGGCGCGGTCACGCTGCCCAGCGTCATGCGCAAGCCGGCGAAGGCGGGCGGGTTGAAGGTCGATGCGACAAGCAGCACCGCCCCCACCACCGCACCCGCCACCGCGAGCACATAGGCCAGGAAAGCTCCATATTGCCGCCGCCGCGAAAAGCCGGTGCGACGGTCGCGGGCGGGCGCCATGCGCCGGTCCCCTTATGCTGGAGGTTAGCCGTTCAGCAGGACGCCGCGATACATCGGGTCTTCCAGCGCACGGCCGGTGCCCAGCGCCACGCAGGTCAGCGGATCCTCCGCCACCGTCACCGGCAGGCCGGTTTCGTCGCGCAGCACCTCGTCCAATCCTTCGAGCAGCGCGCCGCCGCCGGTCAGGACGATGCCCTGGTCGACGATGTCGGCGGCCAGTTCGGGCGCGGTGTTCTCCAGCGCGACGCGGACGCCCTCGACGATGGTCGCGACCGGCTCGGACAATGCCTCGGCGATCTGGCCCTGGTTGATCTGGATTTCCTTGGGCACGCCATTCACGAGGTCGCGGCCCTTGATCTGGATCGTCACACCGATGCCGTCCGCCGGGGGACGCGCGATGCCGACTTCCTGCTTGATCCGCTCGGCGGTGGCCTCACCGATCAGCAGATTGTGGTTGCGGCGAACGTAGGAGACGATCGACTCGTCCATCTTGTCGCCGCCGACGCGAACGCTCGTGGTGTAGGCGAGGCCGCGGAGCGACAGCACCGCGACTTCGGTCGTGCCGCCGCCGATGTCGACCACCATCGAGCCGATCGGCTCGGTCACCGGCATGTCGGCGCCGATCGCGGCGGCCATCGGTTCCTCGATCAGGAAAACCTGGCTCGCCCCCGCGTTCGAGGCGGCGTCGCGGATCGCGCGGCGTTCCACCTTGGTCGAACCCGACGGCACGCAGATCACGATCTCGGGCCAACGCGCGAACTTGCGGGGGCCGTGCACCTTCAGGATGAAGTGCTTGATCATCTGCTCGGCGACGTCGATGTCGGCGATCACACCGTCACGCAGCGGACGGATCGCCTCGATATTGCCCGGGGTCTTGCCCATCATCAGCTTGGCGTCGTCGCCGACCGCCTTCACGCGCTTGATGCCGTTGATCGTCTCGACCGCGACGACGGACGGCTCGTTCAGCACGATGCCGCGTCCGCGGACATAGACCACGGTGTTCGCGGTGCCGAGGTCGATCGCCATGTCTTGCGACATGAATTTCAGGAAGCGGGGGAGAGGCATCGAGGCTTTCGTTCCGTCTGGTGGACCGGGTGGGCGCATTTCATATCCCGAACCGCCGCCAAGAGCCGTCCCAAGAGCCGTCGAAAGGCACCTGCACCGTCATTTGCGGGGTCGCGGGATGCCGTCGCTTGGGCTAGGGTTTGCCGCATGTCAATACGGCGTCTGCCTCCCCATCTCGTCAATCGTATCGCGGCCGGTGAAGTGGTGGAAAGGCCCGCCAGTGCGTTGAAGGAACTGGTCGAAAATTCCATCGATGCGGGCGCGAGCCGGATCGCGGTGGCGATCGGGCAGGGGGGCATCGGCCGGATCGAGGTGGCCGACGATGGGTGCGGCATGTCGGCCGACGAGATGGCGCTGGCGCTGGAGCGGCACTGCACCTCCAAGCTGCCTGACGAGGCGATCGAATCGGTCGTAACCCTCGGATTTCGTGGCGAAGCGCTGCCCTCGATCGCCAGCGTCGCGCGGGTCACGATCGAAAGCCGTCCCGCTGGTCGCGACGGCTGGAGCCGCGTCGTCGACAATGGCGAGGTGCTGCGTGACGGCCCCGCCGCGGTGCCGCCGGGCACCCGGATCGTGGTCGAAGACCTGTTCGCCCGCGTGCCCGCTCGTCGCAAGTTCCTGCGCTCGCCGCGTTCGGAATATGCCGCGTGCCTCGACATGGTGCGCCGCCTGGCGATGGCGCGACCCGACATCGCCTTCACTCTCGAGCATGACGGGCGGCGGGTGCTGACCGTGCCGGGGGGTGAGGAACGGCCGGGGCGCGTGGCGGCGCTGACCGACCGCGCGCTGGCGGAAAATTCGGTAGCGATCGATTGGGTGCGCGACACCGTTTCGCTGGGCGGCGTGGCGGGATTACCGACCTTCAACCGGGGTATCGCCGACCACCAATATCTGTTCGTCAACGGGCGGCCGGTGCGTGACCGTCTCCTGATGGGCGCGATTCGAGGGGCTTATGCCGAGATGTTGCCACGCGATCGTCATGCGGTCGTAGCGCTGTTCCTCGACATGCCCCCCTCAGAAGTCGATGTGAACGTCCATCCGGCCAAGACCGAGGTCCGCTTTCGCGACCCCGCACTGATCCGGGGCATGATCGTGTCGGGCCTGCGGCGCGCGCTCGACGAGGCCGGGCATCGCAGCGTGCAGCGCCCGCCCGACTCGGCGCTGGCGATGTGGCAGACCGAGACGGTCGCCGCTCCACCGGCTTTCGCGCCGCCCGCCGATGACTGGAGCCAAAGCGCGCCTGAAACCCGGGTGATGGAACGCCAGTCGCTGTTCGCGCCGCGCCCCGGCTTCGCCGCCCCGCCGCCGCTGGCCCGCGCCGAAGCCGCCTTTGCCCCTCCGCCCGAGGTCCGCCAATATCCGATGGGCGTCGCGCGCGGCCAGGTCGCCAAGACCTATATCGTCGCCGAAGCCGAGGACGGGCTGGTTCTGGTCGACCAGCATGCCGCGCACGAGCGGCTGGTGCTGGAACGGATGCGCGCCGCGCTGACCGGCGGTCGAATTGCGTCGCAGGCCATGCTGATCCCCGAAGTCGTCGAACTGGACGAACCCGCCTGTGATCGGCTGGAGGCGCGCGCGGAGGAGCTGGCGGAATTTGGCCTGGACCTGGAACGCTTCGGCCCGACCGCGATGCTGGTCCGCTCGACGCCCGCGCTGTTGGGGCAGAGCGATCCCAAGGGGCTGGTCAGCGACCTGGCCGACGAACTGGCGGCGTTCGACCAGGCATTGTCCTTGCGCGAGCGGCTGGACCATGTCGCCGCGACCATGGCCTGCCACGGCTCTGTCCGCGCTGGAAGAATCCTGTCAGTAGCCGAAATGAACGCGCTGCTCCGCGAAATGGAGGTCACGCCGCATTCCGGCCAGTGCAACCATGGCCGCCCGACCTGGGTGAAATTGCAGCATGGCGATATCGAGAAGCTGTTCGGGCGGAAGTAAGATCGGCAAACTGCTTCAATGCAGCGTTGCCATACGCCGCGCCTATTCCGATGGAGAGGGCGTCACGACCGTGACGTTTTTGGCGATGGTTTTCGCCTACTCGCCGGATTTGGGTGTGATCGCATCTTTCCTTTCCGGTTCAACGTCGAGGACGTGAGGCGGTTGCGCCGTCAGGGCAGCCGCCACGCCGGGGGGCATTCGGCGAAATCGCCCCAAACATAGCATCGATCTTGTCGCCGATCGTACGAAGCCAGGCTCCATTGCGGCGGATCGGGCCATCCGAACCAGTCTCGTTCGATCAGATACAGGGTCTCGTTCCCATGATCCGTGACAAAGCCTGTCCCGGTCTTGTTCGCCCAGTCGAAATCATCGCCCGGCAGGGCGGATGGTGGCCAATCCTCCGCGCCCGCGAACCGCCACAGAAGGGGCCAATTCGCACGCAGCCGCAATCCAGCCTTTCTTCGCCAGATACGGAAGAGAGGGAGTGACCGGGGTCGGCCTTCCAGATCACGACGCCATCCTTCCATGGCGCGCGGTGTCAAATTTGTCGTGATCCAGTTTATGTACCACTTGTTCTAACGGTGACCCGAGCCCATAGGGCGATGAACTGAGGTTTTTTTCGTTTCGGCATTCATCGTAACGAAACTTTTGCACTTGGCCGTGTATTTATCGGTCATTGGACAGACAGGCAGTTTTATCATGAAGCACATCATGCCGCTCATTTTCGCTTTGATCCCGCTGGCCGCCGTCGTCAGCGCCTGCGTCGCCTGTCCGTAACGCCATTCCGCGCGGTCATCGTGCCGCGCATCATGTTGCCGTCTCCCAAGACGCAAAAAAGGGCCGCCCGGTAAAACCGGACGGCCCTTTCTTTTTTCGGCGGAAGGCCGAAGCGCGTGAGGCTTAGCCCTGCGCTTCTTCCTGCTCCGGCTGAACCTCGGCGGTGGCGCCGGGCTCTGCGTTGGGATCGTAATCTTCGGTGAAGCCGGCTTCGTCACGCTCGAACATCGAGGCCATGACGTCGACGCCCTTCGCCTGCATCTCGGCCTCTTCAGGCGAGCGGGCGACGTTGACCTTGACGGTCACGGCCACTTCCGGGTGAAGCGCGACGCGCACGTCGTACAGGCCGATCGCCTTGATCGGACGGTCGAGCACGATCTGGCTCTTGTTGACCTTGTGGCCGTCGGCGACCAGCGCGTCGACCAGATCGCGAACCGCGACCGAGCCGTACAGCTGGCCGACGTTCGACGCCTGGCGGATCAGCGTGACCGAGGCGTTCTCGAAGGTCTTCGACTCGACCTCGGCCTCGGCGCGACGGTTCGCGTTGTCGGCTTCGATGCGGGCGCGGTTGGCCTCAAACACCTTCTTGTTGGCTTCGTTGGCGCGCAGCGCCTTCTTGCGCGGCAGCAGGAAGTTACGGGCGAAGCCGTCCTTCACCGTGACCACGTCGCCGATGGCGCCGAGCTTCTCGACGCGCTCAAGCAGAATAACGTCCATCTTCTAGGACTCCTTACTTCACGACGTAGGGCAGGAGGCCCAGGTGACGGGCGCGCTTGATGGCCTGGGCCAGTTCGCGCTGCTTCTTGGCCGACACGCTGGTGATGCGCGAGGGCACGATCTTGCCGCGCTCGGACACGAAGCCCTGGAGCAGACGGACGTCCTTATAGTCGATCCGGGGCGCGTCCTTCGCGGAGAAGGGGCAGCTCTTGCGGCGACGGAAAAACGGGCGGGCCATTATGCGGCTTCCTCTTCACGATCACGACGGGGGCGGTCAGCGCGGTCGGGGCGTTCGCCACGATCGGCACGACGCTCGCGGTCGCGCTCCTGCTTGCGCATCATCACCGACGGACCTTCTTCATGGCCGTCCACCTTGACGGTCATGTAGCGGATCACGTCTTCGTTGATCTGGGTCTGGCGCTCCAGCTCGGCGACGACACCGGCGGGGGCGTCGATTTCGAGCATGACGTAATGCGCCTTGCGGTTCTTGGCGATCTTGTACGCCAGCGAACGCAAGCCCCAGGTCTCGGTCTTCACGACCTTGCCCTGATTGTCCTCGACGATCTTCGTGGCGGCTTCCGCCAGCGCGTCCACCTGCGCCTGTGCCAGATCCTGGCGCGCAAGGAACACGTGCTCGTAAAGAGCCATGCAGCTTACCTTATGTTGGCCGATCGCTGATGCCCACCCCATGTGGAACACCCCTCCGGCTGTCTTCCATACTTCAATACCGTCACGCCAAAATGGCATGAGGGCGGGTGAAGCAGGTGCTTCCCGCCCAATGGTGCCCCGGCTCATAGCGAATTGCGGCCAAAAGGCAAGCGGGGAAGGGGGCGTGCCCTTGCCAGCGGCGGGCGACCTTTCTACCGCGCGGGCCATCCTATTACTGTTTCATGGCAGATACGAACATGCGTGCATTCATCTTTCCGGGCCAGGGCAGCCAGGCCGTCGGCATGGGCAAGGCGCTGGCCGAGGCGAGCCCCGTCGCCCGCGAGGTGTTCCAGGAGGTCGACGAGGCGCTGGGCCAGCATCTCTATCGCCTGATGGTCGAGGGGTCCGCCGACGAGCTTACCCTGACCGAGAATGCCCAGCCCGCGATCATGGCGAATGCCATCGCGACACTGCGCGTGCTGGAAAAGGAAGGCGGCGTCCGCCTGTCGGAAAAGGCCGATTTTGTCGCGGGGCATTCGCTGGGCGAATATACCGCGCTATGTGCGGCCGACGCGATCGACTTGGCCACCACGGCGCGCTTGTTGAAGCTGCGCGGCCGGGCGATGCAGGCGGCGGTGCCGGTGGGCGAGGGCGCGATGGCCGCGCTGCTCGGCGCGGATTTGGAAAAGGCCAAGACCATCGCGGGCGCGGCGGTCGATGCGATCCTCGCCGAGGGCGGCGAGGAGCTGGTCTGCACGGTCGCCAACGACAATGACCCGAGCCAGGTCGTGATCTCCGGCCACAGGGCGGCGATCGAGAAGGCGGTGGCGCTGGCCAAGGATCTGGGCGCCAAGCGCGCGGTCCTGCTGCCGGTGTCGGCGCCGTTCCACTGCCCGCTGATGCAGCCCGCCGCCGACGCGATGGACGCCGCGCTGGCAGAGGCGACGATCCGCGCGCCGCTGGTCCCGGTCTATGCCAATGTCGAGGCGGCCCCCGTCGCCGATCCCGGCGCGATCCGCGCGCTGCTGGTGGCGCAGGTGACCGGCATGGTCCGCTGGCGCGAATCGGTGCTGGCGATGCAGGACGCAGGCGTGGAGCATTTCGTCGAATTCGGCGGCAAGGTGCTCGGCCCCATGGTCAAGCGCATCGCGCCCGACGTGGAGGCGGTCAGCGTCGTGACGATGGACGATATCGAGGGGCTTCTGGCCAATCTTTGATTTGGCTCACGCGAAGGCGCGAGGACGCGAAGATGGCAGACATCGAAACGATAGCGTTTGATGTAATTGATCTTTCCTTGCGCCTTCATCGTGAGTTGGGGCCTGGGCTGTTGGAAAGTGTCTATGAGACGATCCTGGCAGCTAAGCTCGGCAGCATGGGTTATCGCGTTGAACGACAACGTGCCGTCGATTTCAGCTTTGATGGGCTGCAATTTGATGGAGCATTTCGCATTGATCTGCTGATCGAGCAGAGGCTCCTGGTCGAAATCAAATCCGTGGAGCGGCTGAATGCCGCTCATGCAAAGCAATTGCTGACCTATCTGCGCCTGACCAAACAGCCCCTGGGGCTGCTTATCAATTTCGGCGGTGCTACCTTGAAGGAAGGGCTCCGCCGCATCGTCAACGACTACACGCCCATCGCGTCTTCGCGGCTTCGCGTGAACCAAAGAATCGGAGAATAAGCATGTTCGACCTGACAGGAATGACCGCCCTCGTGACCGGCGCCTCCGGTGGCCTCGGCTCGGCGGTGGCCAAGGCGTTGGCGGCGCAGGGAGCGAAGCTCGCGCTCTCGGGCTCCAATATCGACAAGCTGGAGGCGTTTCGCGCCGAATTGGGCGGCGAGCATGTCGCGGTGCCGTGCAACCTGTCCGACCCCGCCGCTGTCGATGCGCTAATCCCGCAGGCGGTGGAAGCCCTGGGCGGCAAGCTCGACATCCTGGTCAACAACGCCGGCGTCACCCGCGACAACCTCACCATGCGGATGAAGGACGAGGAGTGGGACCAGGTCATCAGCGTGAACCTGGAGGCGACCTTCCGCCTGATCCGCGCCGCCGCCAAGCCGATGATGAAGGCGCGTTTCGGTCGCATCATCTCGATCACCTCGATCGTCGGCGCGACCGGCAATCCGGGCCAGGCGAACTATGCCGCGTCCAAGGCGGGCATCGTCGGCATGTCGAAGGCGGTGGCGCAGGAACTCGCCAGCCGCAATGTCACCGTCAACTGCGTCGCGCCGGGCTTCATGCGCTCGGCGATGACCGACGTGCTGCCCGAGGCGCAGAAAGCCGCATTGCTCGGCAAAATTCCGGCGGGCGACCTAGGCCGTGGCGAGGATATCGGCGCCGCCGTCGTCTATCTGGCGTCGAAGGAAGCGGGCTACGTCACCGGCCAGACGCTGCACGTCAATGGCGGCATGGCCATGCTTTGACGCCCCTAAACGGGTGCAAATGATCCGATCTTACACCGAGTCCGTCGCTGGACGGGCTTGCCAGACTAGGGCGCGCGTTCTACGTGCGTTCAGGAAGTATCAACCCCCGATGAATTACGAGAAGGGATTACCATGAGCGAGACCGCCGACCGCGTGAAGAAGATCGTCGTCGAGCATCTCGGCGTCGAAGCCGACAAGGTGACCGAGGACGCGAGCTTCATCGACGATCTCGGTGCCGACAGCCTCGACATCGTCGAGCTCGTCATGGCGTTCGAGGAAGAGTTCGGTGTCGAAATTCCGGACGATGCCGCCGAGAAGATCACGACCGTCAAGGACGCGATCACGTATATCGACGAGAACAAGGCCTGATTCCGGGGCCTCGGCCCGCAGATGATGCGGGCCGAACAGGCCGCCAAGGCCAGGTTTCAAGCGGCTCCCCGACCCCGACATAGCGGGCGGGGAGCCGTTTTCGTATGAGATGGAGTGGAATATGCGGCGCGTTGTCGTAACTGGTCTGGGTCTTGTCACGCCGCTGGGCGCGGACGTGGAAACTGCCTGGGCCAATCTGATCGCCGGCAAGTCCGGTGCGGGGACGATCACCCGCTTCGATACCACGGGGCAGAAATGCACCATCGCGTGCGAAGTGAAGCCCAAGGATCACGAATATGGCTTCGACCCCGACAAGCGCGTCGATCATAAGGTCCAGCGTCAGGTCGATCCGTTCATCGTCTATGGCATCGACGCCGCCGGACAGGCGCTGGAAGATGCCGGTCTGACCGAGATGGACGAGGCTACGCGCTTGCGCGCGGGCGTGTCGATCGGCTCGGGTATCGGCGGTCTGCCGGGCATCGAGATCGAATCGGTCAACCTGCACGAGCGTGGCCCGGGCCGGGTCAGTCCGCACTTCGTCCATGGCCGCCTGATCAACCTGATCTCGGGCCAGGTCAGCATCAAATACGGCCTGATGGGCCCGAACCACGCGGTCGTCACCGCCTGTTCGACCGGTGCGCACTCGATCGGCGACGCGGCGCGGATGATCCGTGACGACGATGCCGACATCATGCTGGCCGGTGGTGCGGAAAGCACGATCAACCCGCTCGGCGTCGCCGGCTTCGCCCAGGCGCGCGCGCTCAATATGAGCATGAACGACCGCCCGACCGAGGCGAGCCGCCCCTATGACAAGGGCCGTGACGGCTTCGTGATGGGCGAGGGCGCGGGCGTCGTCGTGCTCGAGGAATATGAGCACGCCAAGGCACGCGGCGCGAAGATCTATGCCGAGGTCGTCGGCTATGGCCTGTCGGGCGACGCCTATCACGTCACCGCGCCGCACCCCGAGGGCAAGGGCGCCGAGAATGCGATGCGCATGGCGCTGCGCAAGGCGGGCATGGAGCCGTCGGACATCGACTATATCAACGCGCATGGCACCTCGACGATGGCCGATACGATCGAGCTGGCCGCGGCCAAGCGCGTGTTCGGCGACGACCTGTCGGGTGCGTCGATGTCGAGCACCAAGTCGGCGATCGGCCATCTGCTGGGCGGTGCGGGCGCGGTGGAGAGCATCTTCTGCATCCTGGCGCTGCGCGACCAGATCGTGCCGCCGACGCTGAACCTCGATAATCCCGACGAGGGCACCGAGGGCGTCGATCTGGTCCCGCACAAGGCCAAGAAGCGGGAGGTGAAGGCGGTGCTGAACAATTCGTTCGGCTTCGGCGGCACCAATGCCTCGCTGGTGATGAAGGCGATCTGATAGGCAACACCCTGACCGCCGTTCAGCCTGAGCGAAGGCGAAGGCCAAGGGCTTCTGGTTGAGGCTTGCGCGTGCACTTCGACTTTGCTCGGTGCGAACGGAGCGTGGTGCTAGAACCGATCGACATTCAGCTCCTCTCTCTTCCCTCTCCCCTGGATAGGGGAGAGGATTAGCGGAGCTAGCCAGCGTGCTGGCTAGCGCAGCTTGGGTGAGGGGTTGAGCGAGCCTTTGGCTCGCGCTTGCTAACGCGAGCATTCACCCCTCACCCAGCTCCGACTAAGCCTTTGCTTTCGCAAAGACCAAGTATGCGCAACCCTCTCCCCTCCATGAGGGGAGAGGGGGAAGGGCAGGACTTAATGTCTATCAGCTCTAAAATTCCAACCCCGGCGGTGGCCGGGTCCGGTTGCAAAATCATTCGGCTCGCGTCATCGGGCGGAATGGCAAACGGGCCCGGATCACCGCCGGGGTTGTTTTGCATCCGGGCCTCGCGGCCCTCGTCAAAACCGGGTGAGATATGCGCAAGGTCGGCTGTATCGGGTTGCTGCTGGGGCTGATCGGTATCGCCGTATTCGCCTGGGTCGCGCATGACTGGGCGGGGAGCGGCCCGGCGCAAAGGCCGCTCGCGGTGGTCGTGCCCGAGGGGGCAAGCCTCGCCAAGGCCGCCAATGAACTGCAAAAGGCCGGCGCCATCCGCTCCGCCGGGCGCTTCCGCCTCTATGCGCGGCTGTTCGGCACGGGCGGCGCGATCAAGGCGGGCGAATATGCCATTCCCGAACATGCCAGCGCGCATGAGGTCCTGACCCTGCTCCAGGAAGGCAAGGTGCGCCAGCGGCTAGTGCCGGTGCCGGAGGGCTATCCCTCTGTCCTGGTCCATGATGCGTTGATGCGCGCCGACGGGCTGACCGGCGACGTGGCCGTCCCGGCCGAAGGCTCGATCCTGCCCGACAGCTATGCCTATCAGAAGGGTGACACCCGTGCCTCGGTCGTGGCGCGGATGCAGAAGGCGATGAAGGACTACCTTGCCCAGGCCTGGGCCGATCGCAAGCCCGGCATCGCGGTCAAGACGCCGCAGGAGGCGATCATCCTCGCCTCGATCGTCGAAAAGGAGACCGGCAAGCCCTCCGAGCGGCGCATGGTGGCGGCCGTCTATGGCAACCGCCTGCGCATCGGCATGCCGCTTCAGGCCGACCCGACGGTGATCTACCCGATCACCAAGGGGCGTCCGCTCGGCCGTCGCATCCTGCGCTCGGAACTGCACGCCAAGAACGGCTACAATACCTATGCCAGCCCCGGCCTGCCGGTCGGGCCGATCGCCAATCCCGGCCGCGCCTCGATCGACGCGGTGCTCGACCCGGCGGACAGCAAGGCGCTGTATTTCGTCGCGGACGGATCGGGCGGCCATGTCTTTGCCGACACGCTCGCCGAGCATAATGCCAATGTGCAGAAATGGTACGCGATCCGCCGCCAGCGCGGCGAGATGTAAGGATTCACCAACCAACTCGCCAGCCAGGCAGGCCTTGGCGGCAGGCTTAACCAAGGGAGATTGCTAAAGATGATGCACCTTTCGATGCTTCTGATTGCTATTGCACCCCAGGTCGCCACCGCCCTCCCGCCGCAACAAGCGATAGCGCGCGTCGACGCATCGCGAGCGAAAGCCGTGAATGGAACCTTTGTGATGAAGGTCGCGGTCGTCGTGCGTACTTCTGACGCATTCTATCTCAATTCCAGCATCGACATCAGGTCATCTGGCAATCTTGTTTTTCATTTGACGCCTGACGCGATCCGCCAACTGAAGGAAAAGCTGGGCCCGCGTGCCGACATGGCGTTGGTCGGGAGGACGGTGCAGGTGAAGGGTACGCTCAAGCGCGTGCCGATCGTGACCACTCGAAAAGGCGACGCTGCTAGCTCGGACGAGGTTCAATATGAGGTCAGGGTCGCCTCGCTTAGCAATTTGAAGGTGATATAGTGGCTCGGGTTTGGCGGGTTAGCGGCTCTCGGTTGACAGTCGTTTCGCCAGTGCGCGGCGGGATGCGTTCGCGTAGGCCCTGCACGCATCCGGCGCAGTCAGGAAGCGGCTGGTTGCGCCGTCCTGATCGGCATGGGCGGTGATGAGGATGTCGCAGGGCAGGGCGCGCATCGCCGCCTGGCCCCGCGCAAAGGCCGCGAGCACCGGCGCGTTCGCCGGGGCGGAGAAGCGATAATCGTCGGTCGATACCGGGTTCAGGCTGGACGCGAAGACGATCGCCTTGCACTTCGCTCCGGCACAGGCGCGCCAGCTCCAGCTCATGCTGCCCATGGTGTGCCCCGGCGTGGCGCGTGCGGTGACGATCGTGTTGCCCAGCGCCAGCCGCTCGCCGTCACGGCCGATCCTGATCGTGCGAACCGGCGGGAAGCGGCTGTCATAGCCGCGCTGCGGATCGTCCGCCGCCAGCCGCCCGCTGCGCAGCCCCTCGGCCCCCCGCGCGCTGGCGACGACGGTCGCGCCGGTGTCGCGGGCCAGCGCGGCGAGGCCGCCCGCATGGTCGAAATGCGGCTCGGTGCTCAGAATATATTTGATGTCGCGTGGTCGGAAGCCGAGCCGAGTGACATTGGCCAGGATCATCGGCGCGGCCTGGGGCAGGGCGCCGTCGATCAGGATCAGCCCCTTGCCGGTGTCGATCAGCGCGACGTTCAGTCCGCCGAAGCCGACCAGATAGGTGTTGCCGAAGACCTTCACCGGCGCGCGCGGTGCGAGCCATTCAGCGGTGTGATCGGTGACGATCGACCGGGTCAGCGGGTCGGGCGTCTGCGGCGTAACGGGCGCGCTGGTGAAGGCGATCAGCGAGAACAGGATCGGTCTGGCGAGCATGGCGGGTCTCCTTGCCCGGCATGATGGGGCGCTCGTGCCGATGTCACAACGCATCTTCCCTCGACACAGCCATGAGCGGATTTCATGATGGGCCATGGACCGTGCCCAACTGCCCCTCAACGCGCTGCGTGCCTTTGAAGCGGCGGCGCGACATCTGAACTTCACCCGTGCCGCGATCGAGCTGTGCGTCAGCCAGGGGGCGGTCAGCCATCAGGTCGCGGGGTTGGAGAAGAGACTGGGCACGCGGCTGTTCCATCGCCTGCCGCGCGGGCTGGCGCTGACCGATGACGGGCAGGCGCTGGTGCCGGTGCTGGCCGAGACGTTCGACCGGATCGGCGCGACGCTGGACAGGTTTGCGGACGGGCGCTTCCAATATGCGCTGAACATCGGTGTGGTGGGCACCTTCGCGACCGGCTGGCTGCTCGCCCGGCTCGACGATTTTGCCGCCACCCATCCGCACATCGATCTGCGGGTGTCGATCAACAACAACCGGGTCGATCTGGCGGGCGAGGGGCTGGACTACGCGATCCGCTTCGGCGACGGAGCCTGGCATGGCACCCATGCCGAACCGCTGATGGATGCCCCGCTGACACCGCTCTGTGCGCCGCTGGTCGCGTCACGGCTGAGAGGCCCCGACGATCTGGCGCACGAGCGTCTGCTGCGATCCTATCGTGTCAGCGAATGGGAAAGCTGGTTCGCGGCGGCGGGCGTTCCGGTCCCGGCGCTGCGTGGGCCGTTGTTCGACAGTTCGGCGCTGATGGTGGGGGCGGCGATGGCCGGACTGGGCATCGCGCTCGCACCGAAGGTGATGTTCGGGCACGAACTCACGCCCGAGCGGCTGGTCCAGCCTTTCGCGATCGAGATCGACGCCGGGCGCTACTGGCTGACGCGGTTGCTGTCGCGGAAGGAAGGGCTGGCGATGAAGGCGTTTCGGCAGTGGGTGATGGGGGCGGTTGGCGGGTGAGGCCATGCCCCTCCACCACCCGGCTTTGCCGGGCGGTCCCCCTCCCCAAGCAGAGCTTGGGGAGGAATAGGGATCATCAAATCCTCCCCAAGCTCGCTTGGGGAGGGGGACCATCGCGTCAGCGATGGTGGAGGGGCAGATCCCGGACCTGTTACCCCCGCAGCGCCGCCGCCGCGCGGGCCTTGGCCTCGACGTCCGCCATCGAGCCGCCGGTCACCCAGCTGCCGCCGACGCACAGCACGCGGTCGAAGGCCAGCCAGTCCGGGGCGCTCGCCTCGGTGATGCCGCCGGTCGGGCAGAAGCGCGCCTGATAGAAGGGCGCGGCCAGCGCCTTCAGTGCCTTCAGCCCGCCGCTCGTCTCGGCGGGGAAGAACTTGAAATGGGTCAGGCCCAGGTCCAGCCCGCGCATGATGTCGCCCGCATTGGCGATGCCGGGCAGATAGGGGATGCCGCTCTCGATCACCGCCGCGCCCAGACGATCGGTCAGGCCCGGCGAGACGATGAACTCCGCGCCCGCATCGGCGACGTCGCGCAGCTGCGCCTCGTTGACGACGGTGCCCGCACCGACGATCGCGCCCGGGACCTTCTTCATCTCAGCCATGGCCTCCAGCGCGGCGGGGGTGCGCAGCGTCACCTCCAGCACCTTCAGTCCGCCCGCGACCAGCGCCTCGGCCAGCGGCTTGGCGGTGGCGGCGTCGTCGATGACCAGCACGGGGATGACCGCGCTGGTGCGCATGATGGTGGCGATGTCGGTCATGAATGCTCCTGGGCAAAGGCCGCGGCCGCGCCGAACAGGCCGGGCTGGGGATGGGTGATGAGCTTGACGGGGATGCGCGCCATCAGCGACTGGAACCGCCCCTTGGCGACGAAGCGCTGGTCGAAGCCCGAACGCAGCAGCTTGTCCTTGATCCGGTAGCCGAGGCCGCCCGCGATCACGACGGTCTTGGCCCCCTGCGCCAGCGCGAAGTCGCCCGCCACCGCGCCGAGCGCCAGGCAGAAACGGTCGAGCGCGGCGAGCGCGATCGAATCGGTGCCCTCCAGCGCCTCGGTCCAGATTTCGCGATCGTCGCGGCTGGGCACCGCACGGCCTTCCAGCGAGGCCAGCGTCTCGTAGATGGCGACGATGCCGGGGCCCGAACAGATCCGCTCGCACGACACCCGGGTATAGGTGCGGCGCAGGCGCTTCAGGATCGCATCCTCGATGCCATCGAGCGGGGCATAGTCCATGTGGCCGCCCTCGGTCTCAATGACGTGATAGCGGTTGGGCGTCATCAGCACCTGCGCCACGCCCAGGCCCGTGCCGGGGCCGCAGACAGTGACCACGCCCTGTTCGGGCATCGGCTCTTCGGGGCCGCAGATATGGAGGAAGTCCTCCTGCGGCACCTGGGCGACGGCATGGCCGACCGCTCCGAAGTCATTGATGACCGTATAGATGTCCGCGCCCAGCCGCTCCGGGATCAGCGAGGGGCGGATGACCCAGGGATTGTTGGTCATGCGGATCACGTCGCCGGTGATCGGCGAGGCGATGGCGAGCGAGGCGGCCTTGGGCAGCGGGCGGCCCAGATGCGCCTCGAACGCCTGCCACGCGGTCTGGAGCGAGGCGTGCTCGGCGGTTTTCTGCGTGCATGGTTCGCCCAGCTTCACCACCCGGCCATTCTCGACCTCGGCGATCGCGAAGCGGGCGTGGGTGCCACCGATATCGACGGCTACGATTTCCATGATGTCCTCCCCCTTATTCTTTTACAGGCCAGCGCCTGCGAGAATGGGCGATGCGCCCTTCTCGGCCTCGTCGGCGGCCTGGCGGAACAGCGCGAACAGCTCGCGGCCCATGCCCTGGATCGGCGCGGGCGTCGCGGCCTGTTCGCGCGCGGCCCATTCCGCCGGGTCGACCAGCGCGTTGAGCGTGCCCTCGACTGCGTCCAGCCGGACGATGTCGCCGTCGCGGATCAGGCCGATCGCGCCGCCGCCGATCGCCTCGGGGCTGAGATGGATGGCGCACGGCACCTTGCCGCTCGCACCCGACATGCGGCCGTCGGTGACGAGCGCGACCTTGAAGCCGCGATTCTGAAGCACGCCCAGCGGCGGCGTCAGCTTGTGGAGTTCGGGCATGCCGTTGGCCTTGGGTCCCTGGAAGCGGACCACGACGACCACGTCGCGTTCCAGCTCGCCCGCCTTGAACGCGGCCTGCACTTCGGACTGGTCGGAGAAGACGCGGGCGGGGGCCTCGATGACCCAGCGCTCGCGCTCGACCGCCGACACCTTGATGCAGGCGCGGCCGAGATTGCCCGACAGGATGCGCATCCCGCCATCGGCCGAGAAGGGCGCAGAGGCAGGGCGCAGAATCGTCTCATCGCCGCTGTCGCCGACCGGGGTCCAGGCGAGCTTGTCTTCGGCGATCACCGCGGTCTGGCCGTAATCGGACAAGTCCTTGCCCGCCACCGTCATGATGTCGCGGTGGAGCAGACCGGCCGAGAGCAGTTCGCGGATGACGTAGGGCATGCCGCCCGCCGCCTCGAACCCGTTCACATCGGCCGAGCCGTTCGGATAGACGCGCGCGATCAGCGGCACTGCGGCCGACAGGCGGTCCATATCCTCCCAGTCGATGATGATCCCCGCCGCACGCGCGATGGCGGGCAGGTGGATCAGGTGGTTGGTAGAGCCGCCGGTCGCGAGCAGGCCGACCGCCGCGTTGACGATCGCCTTCTCATCGACGCACCGGCCCAGCGGGCGATAGTCGTCGCCCCGCTGGCCGATCGCGGCCAGCCGGTGGACGGCGGCGCGGCTGAGTTCCTGGCGCAGCTTCGTGCCCGGATTGACGAAGGCGGCGCCCGGCATGTGCAGGCCCATCACCTCCATCATCATCTGGTTGGTGTTGGCGGTGCCGTAGAAGGTGCAGGTGCCCTTGGAATGATAGGCCGCGATCTCGGCGTCGAGCAGTTCCTCGCGCCCCGCCTTGCCCTCGGCAAAGGCTTCGCGGACGGCGGCCTTTTGCTTGTTGGGCAGGCCGGTCGGCATCGGACCGCCGGGGACCAGGATCATCGGCAGATGGCCGAAACGCAGCGCGCCCATCAGCAGGCCCGGCACGATCTTGTCGCAGATGCCGAGCAGCGCGGCCCCCTCGAAGGTGCCGTGGGACAAGGCGACGGCGGTCGACAGCGCGATGGTGTCGCGGCTGAACAGCGACAGCTCCATGCCCGCATAGCCCTGCGTCACGCCGTCGCACATGGCGGGCACGCCGCCCGCGACCTGTGCCGTCGCGCCGACTTCGCGCGCCCAGACCTTCATCAGCTCGGGGTAGCGGTAATAGACGGCGTGGGCCGACAGCATGTCGTTATAGGCCGACACGATCCCGATATTCATGCCGCGATCCGCCTTCATGGCGTCGCGGTCTTCCTCGGTCCCGGCATAGGCATGGGCGAGGTTGGCGCAGCCCAGATTGGGGCGGCGCACCGCCGTCTCGGCCTCGTGCGCGATCAGGTCGAGATAGGCCTGGCGGCCCGGACGCGAGCGTTCGATGACCCGGTCGGTGACGGCAGAGACGGCGGCGTTCAGGCTCATTGCTCGCTCCAGTGGATATCGATCGGCAGTTCGACTTCGGCCAGGACGCGGCCGACGGGATAGGGCGAGGATGCGCCTTCCTTGATCGCGTCTTCCAGCACCTTCTTCTTGGCCGGGCCCGAAATGGCGAACATGATCGAGCGGGCCGAGACGATGCCCGCCCGGCTCAGCGTCACGCGGGCGACCGGGGCCTCGGGCGGCAGGGGATCGGGCATCAGGCCCAGCGCACGGCGCTCCTTCGGGCCGTTGAGCGCTTCGTCATAGTCGGGGCCGGGGAAGATCGAGGCGGTATGCCCGTCCGCGCCCATGCCCAGCAGCACCAGGTCGAGCGGCCAGTGGAGTTCCTGCATCAGTGCGTCGGCCGAACGACCGGCGGCCTTATAGTCCGACGTCGCCTGCGGCACGATCGGCATAACCCGCGCGCCCTTGGGCAGGAAGATCTTGCCGATCATCGTCACGTTGGACAGCGGATCGCCCAGCGGCACGATGCGCTCGTCGGCGGGGACGATGGTCACGCGCTTCCAGTCGAGCTTGGCCTGGGCCAGCTTCTCATAGACCGGGATCGGCGTCTTGCCGCCCGATAGCGCGATTACCGCCGCGCCGCGGGCCTCGATCGCGCTTTCGATGATGAACTGGATATCGCCCGCCAGCGCGTTCGCCATCTCGGTGGTGTCTTCATAATCCCACCATTCGATTTCGTCGGTCATGTTGCTCACGTCCTAGATAGTCCGGGCGCAGGCATGACCCGCCGCTCGGGGGCGGGCCATGCCTGCATCAATGTCTGTCGCCTTCACGCGGAAGGCGGAGCGGTCAGTCGTCCTGCCAGTGCACCCCGTCGCGCTCGGTCAGCGCGATGGCGGAGGAGGGGCCCCAGCTGCCGCTCGGATAGGTCTTGGGCTTGACGTCGTTGGCGTCCCAACCGGCGCGAATCGCATCGATCCAGGTCCATTGCGCCTCCACCTCGTCACGGCGGACGAACAGCGTCTGGTCGCCCTCGATCAGGTCGAGCAGCAACCGCTCATAGGCGATGCGGCGGCGGGTGCCCGCAAACTCGGCGTCGAGCGACAGGTTCAGCGGCACTTCGCGCAGGCGGATGCCCTCGCGGTCGAGGCCCGGTTCCTTCGCCATCACCAGCAGCTGGATATATTCCTCCGGCTGGAGGCGGATGACCAGCGTGTTGGGCTGGAGCAGGCCACCGCGCCCGGCGAACATCGAGTGCGGCACCGGCTTGAACTGGATCGCGATTTCCGAGCGACGCGCGGCCATACGCTTGCCGGTGCGCAGGTAGAAGGGCACGCCCTGCCAGCGCCAATTGTCGACATGCGCCTTGATCGCGACAAAGGTCTCGGTCTTGGACGGCTTGCCCAACTCGTCGGCATAGGAACCGACGATCTTGCCGCCGACCGCTCCATCCGAATATTGCCCGGTCACGGTGTTGTTGGGCACTTCCTCGGGCGACATCAGGCGCAGCGAGCGGAAGACCTTGGCCTTTTCGTCGCGGATCGAATTGCCGTCATAGCGCGCGGGCGGCTCCATCGCGATGAGCGCGAGCAGCTGCAGGATATGGTTCTGCACCATGTCGCGCAGCGCACCTGCACCCTCGTAATAGCCCGCGCGATCCTCCAGCCCGACCGTCTCGGCGATGGTGATCTGCACATTGTCGATGCCGTGCGCGTTCCAGATCGGCTCGAAGAAGAAATTGCCGAAGCGCAGCGCCAGGATGTTCTGGACGGTTTCCTTGCCCAGATAATGGTCGATGCGGAAGGTCCGCTCCTCCGGGAAGCCGAAGGCCACCGCGTCGTTGATTTCCTTGGACGAGGCGAGGTCGTAGCCGAGCGGCTTTTCCAGCCCGATGCGCACCGTCTCGCCCGCCAGTCCGACCGATTCGAGGCCCTTGATGGTGGACTCGAACAGGCTCGGCGCAGTCGACAGATAGATGGCCAGGCCGTTCGATACGTCGCCGACCTTCTCGGCCAGCGCCGGGAAGCCATCCATCGAGGAGGCGTCGAGCGACTGGTACTGCACCCGCTCCAGGAAGCTGGCGATGGTGTCGGCGTCCTTGCGGTCGTCCGGTAGGAAGGTGTCGAGCGCCTTGGCCGCGAATTCGCGGAAGCTGGCATCGTCATGATCCGACCGCGCGGTGCCGGTGATCGTCAGCCCCTCGGGCAGCAGCCCGTCCGAATGGAGGTTGAACAGCGAGGGAAGCAGCATCCGCTGCGACAAATCGCCGGTCGCGCCGAACAGCAGCAGCTTGCCAACGGGATTGCGCGTCATGACGTCTCCTTAGAGGACGAGGCCTGCGGCCGGATCGAGCCCGGCCATGATGTTCAAATTCTGGACCGCCGCACCCCCGGCACCCTTGCCCAGATTGTCGAGCGTGGCGATCAGTCGTACCTGACCCGTGGCCGGATTGCCGCACACGCGCAAGGTCATCCGGTCGGTTCCGGCATTTTCCTCGATATTCACCGCCGTTACGGCATCCGCCGAAAAACGCACGATGCGGCTGTCGGCATAGGCCTCGGCCAGCACCTGTGTCACGCGGTCGAGCGAGGGCGCGCCGGGCAGGGCGTAAAGGGGCAGGGGCACCTCGACGACCATGCCGCGATAGGTGTCGACCACGGCGGGCGCGAAGATCGGCGCGTGGGTCAGGCCCGAATGACGCTGCATCTCGGGCGCATGCTTGTGCGCGAGCGTAAGGCCATAGGGGCGGAAGGCGCGATGGGTGGCGGTTTCATATTCGGCGATCATCGCCTTGCCGCCGCCCGAATAGCCGGACGCGGCATTCACCGTCACCGGGAAGTCGGCGGGGATAATCCCGGCGCGCACCAGCGGGCGGACGAGCGCCAGAAAGCCGGTCGGGTAGCAACCGGGATTGGACACGAACCGTGCCGAAGCGATCCGGTCCTGCTGCTCGGGTTCCAGCTCGGCGAAACCATAGACCCAGCCCGGCGCGGTGCGATGCGCGGTAGAGGCGTCGACCATCCGCGTCCGGTCGTTGGCGATCAGCGAGACGGCTTCGCGCGCGGCATCGTCTGGCAGGCAGAGGATGACGAAATCGGCATCGTTGATCGCCTCCCGGCGTGCCTCGGCATCCTTGCGACGATCATCGGGCAGGGTCAGGATCGAGAGGTCGGGACGACCCGCCAGCCGGTCGGCGATCTCCAGCCCGGTCGTGCCCGCGCCGCCATCGATGAAAACCGTCTTCGTCACTGCACCCGCTCCAACAGCCGTGCGTCGCAATAGCCGACCAGCCCGAGGTCGGCTGCGATGCCCCATGCATGGCCGCCCGCCAGCTCGAGCACCTCGAACGTTTCGCCCGAGCGCAACTCGGCCAGCACCGGGCTGCTCGTGGCACGTCCCTCGCGCAGCGTCACCGGCGCATTGGTCCTGTAGGGCAGGGGCGCGGCATAATGGGGCGCGAATACGTATTCAGCGAGGCGGACATCGGCGAGATCGGGGCGAACCGCATGGGTGCGCGGGTCGAGACCGACGGTGCGCCCCTGCAGGGCAAAGCTCTTACGCGTTGGCCCGCTGGAGGGTTGGGGCGTCCCCGGCGCCGATGAAATGTCCGAATTCTTCAAGAAAGTCCGCCCCTTCAGGTGTCCTGGCGACAAAGATGTTACGCTTGTCGCTATCATCGCGTTGGCGGCGCAGATAGCCCAGCGTTCCCAGTCTATTCAAGGCGCGGGTAACGACAGGTTTCGAGACGTTCAAGGCACGCGCCAGACCGCGCACCGTATGGGGGCCGGGACGCAGATAGACGACGAGCAGCAAAGCCATCTGCCGGTTGGTCAGATCGGGCTCGCCCGACCGGACATAATCGACAAGGGCGCTCATCCAGGCGAACAGCGACTGCGGGTCGTGTGGATTGGACACGGGTGGCGGTTCCAATGGCTGGGCCGGGCTTTGCCGGGCGTTGTTTCGAAGTCATAACGCCCTTTATCCGTGGTGGTTTCACTCTTGTTCCGATCAGATGAACAACTTGGTTCGGTGATTTTGCGGAACCTTTTCAGCGGGCGTCAGGGCGCGGCGTCGCGCTCTGCCCCGGCGCAAGGTTGATCCCGCCACGCACGTCGCCTATGTGCGCGGTTTCGCACACCCCTTGTTCGGGATCATACGCGCCTCATGTTCGCATTTCTGCTCGTCATCCACGCCATCATCGCCGCGACTCTGGTCACGGTGATCCTCATGCAGCGGTCGGAAGGCGGCGGTCTGGGCATGGGGGGCAGCCCGTCGGGGCTGATGTCGGCACGCGGCGCGGCGGACTTTCTCAGCCGCGCGACGGCGGTGCTGGCGACGGCGTTCGTCGGCTTCTCGATCCTGCTCGCCGTGCTGGCCGCGACGCGCGGGGCGCCCGCCATCGACACCTCGCTGGCCCGCACGCCCGCGACCCAGGCGCCGATCACCCAGCCTGCGCCTGCTCCGGTCCCGACCGGCGCCGCTCCGGCCCAGCAGGCGCCTGCGGACAATTCGGCGGTTCCGCTCGCCCGCTAAGTCTCGTTTCCATCGCAGCATAGGCCAACGCGCCGCCGATATTTTCCGGCGGCGCGCATCTTTGCTGTTGTCGTATCCCCCCCATCCAAGCTAGGCGATTCTTCCCATGGCGCGGTATATCTTCATCACCGGCGGCGTGGTTTCGTCGCTCGGCAAGGGCCTTATGGCGGCCTCTCTCGCAGCTCTCTTGCAGGCACGCGGCTACAGCGTGCGCATCCGCAAGTTCGATCCCTATCTCAATGTCGATCCGGGCACGATGAGCCCGTATCAGCACGGCGAAGTCTATGTGACCGACGACGGGGCCGAGACCGATCTCGACCTGGGTCACTATGAGCGGTTCACCGGCGTCTCCTCGCGCCAGTCGGACAACGTGACCTCGGGCCGCATCTACAAAACGATCATCGAGCGCGAACGGCGCGGCGACTATCTGGGCGCGACCGTCCAGGTGATCCCGCACGTCACCGACGCGATCAAGGCGTTCGCCAAGGCCGACACGCTGGACGAGAACGGCAAAGAGATCGACTTCATCCTCTGCGAGATCGGCGGCACGGTCGGCGACATCGAATCGCTGCCCTTCATCGAGGCGATCCGCCAGCTCAAGAACGAGCTGGGCCGTGGTAAGTCGATCAGCATCCACGTCACGCTGGTGCCGTACATCGCGGCGGCGGGCGAGCTGAAGACCAAGCCGACCCAGCATTCGGTGCGCGAGATCGCCGCGCTGGGCGTTGCCCCCGACGTGCTGGTCTGCCGCTGCGAGCATCCGCTGCCCGCCTCGGATCGCGCCAAGATCGGCCTGTTCTGCAACGTGCCGCCCTCGGCCGTGATCCCGGCACTGGACGCCAAGAGCATCTATGCGGTGCCCTTGCAGTACCACGCCGAAGGTCTCGACTCGGAAGTGCTCCGCGCCTTCGGCATCGAGCCCCAGGGCGCACCCGACCTGTCGCGCTGGACCGAGATCGTCGACCGCCTGGTCAATCCGGAAGGCGAAGTGACGATCGGCGTGGTCGGCAAATATGTCGGCCTGCAGGACGCCTATAAGTCGCTCAACGAAGCGCTCGTCCATGGCGGCATCGCGAATAAGGTGAAGGTCCATATCCGCTGGATCGACGCCGAGCTGTTCGAAGGCGACGAGAGCGAGATCGCGCAGCAACTCGAACCCTGCCACGCCATCCTGGTCCCCGGTGCCTTCGGCGAGCGTGGTGCGCAGGGCAAGATCGAGGCGGTGCGCTTCGCCCGCGAACGTCGGGTGCCCTATTTCGGCATCTGCTTCGGCATGCAGATGGCGTGCGTCGAAGGCGCGCGGAACCTGGCTGGCATCGCCGATGCCTCCTCGACCGAGTTCGGCCCCACCTCCGAGCCGATCGTCGGCCTCATCACCGAATGGATGGGTCGCGATGGTCTCGAAAAGCGCGAGGCCAGCGGCGACATGGGCGGCACGATGCGGCTGGGCGCCTATCAGGCCAAGCTGACGGGCAACAGCGTCGTCGCCTCCATCTATGGCAGCGAGGATATTTCCGAGCGCCACCGTCACCGTTACGAGGTAAATACCACCTATAAGGAAGCGCTGGAAAAGGGCGGCCTGGTGTTCAGCGGCATGTCGCCCGACGGCACGCTTCCCGAAATCGTCGAGCGGCCCGACCATCCCTGGTTCGTTGGTGTCCAGTTCCACCCGGAACTGAAGTCGAAGCCCTTCGACCCACACCCGCTCTTCGCCAGCTTCGTCGAAGCGGCGGTGAAGCAGAGCCGGCTGGTTTGATTTTTGACCCCGCCTCCCCACGGAGGCGGGGTTTTCTTTTGCGGTTGCTCAGTCTCCACTTCCGTTCAGCCTGAGCGCAGTCGAAGGCCACGGGAAAGTCTGTCCTCTTGGCGGGGGGCAGGGCGTAGGCTTCGACTTCGCTCAGCCTGAACGGCGGCTTTGTCCTGGGGTGGATCGACATTGATCCCGCTTCCTTCCCTCTCCCCTCGATGAGGGGCGAGGGGAGACGGGTATGGCGGAAAGTTGATCCGTCCCAAAGAAAAAGGCGCCCGGGCCCGTCGGCCCGGACGCCCCGCGACGTCTTTAGGGAGAATAAGACGTCGAGCTGGTTACGCCGCCTTGGCCTCGTCGGCCTCACCGGCGTGATGTTCCACCGCGGCGAGCGGCTGGCCCGTCTTGATCGCGATCGTCTTGGGCTTCATCGCCTCGGGCACCTCACGTACGAGGTCGATGACGAGCAGGCCGTCGTTCAGGCGCGCATCCTCGACGAACACGAAGTCGGCGAGTTCGAAGCGCCGCTCGAACGAGCGATTGGCGATGCCGACATGCAGGAAATTGGGCGAGCCCGCCTTGTCATCCTTCTTGCCGGTGACGAGCAGCATGTTCTGCTGCGCGGTGATCTCGATCTCGTCACGGGCGAAACCGGCCACCGCCAGGGTGATGCGGTAACGGTCCTCGGCCAGACGCTCGAGGTTGAAGGGGGGATAGTTTTCCGCCGAGTTGGCCCGCGAATTGGCCTCCAGCAGATCGAACAGCCGATCGAAGCCGATGGTCGAGCGGCGGTACGGGGTCAGATCGATACGCATGTCAAAACCTCCATCAGAAGCGAATTGAAACGGGATCGGCCGCTCCATCCCGGCGCGGGATGACGCATGGCCCATCCGTGCGACCCGATATCGGCGTCGCACGCGAACCTATGTGGTTCGCTGTCAGCGTACTTCAAGGGCGTTTCTGGATCGAGTAGCAAATCTTCGCCCGCGCCAAGTCATCGCTGGCTTGAATACCTACTAAAACGATGTGTGAATAGGAGGTGAAATCGAAAGGGGAGCTTCCATGTCCTTCACCCTGGCCCTGATCCTGGCCGCCCAGACGGCGGCCACCGCCAATCCGCAAGTCGATGTCACCGCCGAGCCGAACGCCGGACAGAACCGTCGCGACGAGGGGAGGCTGGGTACCGCGCAGCAGGGCGGGGGCGATGTCGTTGTCACCGCGCGCAGGCGTACCGAGACGATCCAGAGCGTGCCCATCGCTATGTCGGTGATCGGCGGCACCGCGCTGGCCGAGACCGGCACCTACAATGTCAACCGGCTGACCCAAATCCAGCCGACGCTGCAATTCTATTCCACCAACCCGCGCAACTCGGCGGCCAATATCCGCGGGCTGGGCGCGCCGTTTGGCCTCACCAATGACGGGATCGAGCAGGGCGTCGGCATCTATGTCGACCAGGTCTATTACAGCCGCATCGCCTCGGCGACGTTCGACTTCACCGATACCGAGCGGATCGAGGTGCTGCGCGGGCCGCAGGGCACGCTCTATGGCAAGAACACGACGGCGGGCGCGATCAACATCATCACCCGCGCGCCCAGCTTCTCGCCCGAGGCGCGGGTCGAGCTGAGTGCGGGCAATTACGACTTCTTCCAGGCCAAGGCGTCGGTGTCCGGCCCGCTGGTCGACGACAAGGTGGCGGTGCGGCTGTCGACCTCGATTACGTCGCGGCGTGGTACCATCTACAATACCCGCCAGCAGGAATGGCAGAATGCCCAAGACAATCTGTCGCTGCGCAGCCAGTTTCTATGGCACGCGACGCCCACGTTCGACCTGACCCTGTCCGGTGATTATGCGCGACAGAACCCCAATTGCTGCGTCCAATATTATGCGCGGGTGGGGGCGACGCAGCGGCCACTCAACCGGCAATATGCCGCGCTGGCGGCTGCCCAAGGGTATAATGTGCCCTCGACCAATGCCTTCGACCGGCTGACCGATGTCGATACCGATCTGCGCGCCAGGCAGGAACTGGGCGGGCTGTCGCTGGTGGCGAACTGGGACGTCGGCGAGGCGACGCTGACCAGCGTGTCGGCCTGGCGCTTCTGGCATTGGGACCCGTCGAACGACCGCGACTTCATCGGCCTGCCGATCACCACCGTGTCGGCCAATCCGTCGCAGCAGAGCCAAGTCACGCAGGAATTACGCATTGCGTCGAACGGCAAGCGGACGCTCGATTACGTTCTGGGCGCGTTCTATTTCTGGCAGTCGATCGACACCCAGGGGCTACAGGTCCAGGGCCCGGCGGCGAGCGCCTTCCTACTCAACCCGACGAGTGCGGGCGGCCGTAACCCGGCGACGCTGAACGGCCTGACATCGCGTAACACGATCGGCTTTACCAACACCTCGGCCGCGCTGTTCGGCAAGCTGACCTGGCATGTCGATGATCGCCTGTCGGTGTCGCCGGGGTTGCGCCTGAATTACGACCGCAAGGACGGCTCCTATGTCTCGGTCGTGACCAACGGGGCGGGCTCGACCACCCTGACCAGCGACCAGCGCGGGGTATTGGCGCCGCAGAATTATACGCCGTCCTTCACCAACTGGAACGTGTCGGGCGACCTGACCGTCGCGTATGAATTCAACCCGAACGTCCATTATTATGCGACCTATGCGCGCAGCTATAAGTCTGGCGGTATCAATCTGTCCGGCCTGCCGCTCGACGCGCAGAACAACCCGATCCTTGCGACGCAGACCGTCCGGCCCGAAAAGGTCAACCATTTCGAGCTGGGCCTGAAGACCCAGTTCGCCGACCGCCGCGCTACGGTGAACATCGCGGGCTTCTGGACCGAGATCGGCGATTATCAGGCGACGGTGAACAACCTGCAGGTCAATGTCCTGCGCGGCTACCTCGCCAATGCGGGCCGGGTACGGACGCGCGGGATCGAGATCGACTCGGCTTTCCGGCCGACCGAGCGCTTCAACGTCTATGCCAACGGAGCCTTTACCGATGCGCGCTACACCCGCTTCACCAACGCGCCATGCCCGCCCGAGCTGTCCGGCGGGACCGCGCTGCCGGTGGTGAACGGCCAGATCGTCGGGACCCCGGCGGCGGCGGGGACGCCGGGTGCATCGCTGCCCTATTGCAACATCTCGGGCCAGTGGCTGCCGGGGGTGTCGCGCTGGGCCTTTTCCTACGGCGCGGAGTATGACCTGCCCGCGACCGTGGCGGGGGCCGAGGGACAATTCTATCTGGGCTATGACGGCAGCTATCGGTCGAAATTCTCGTCCAACCCGTCGCGCTCGGCCTATACCGACATCAATGGGTACAGCCTGTCCAACGTCCGCGCCGGTTTCAAGGCGCCGGGCAACCTGAACGCCTTTGTCTGGGTGCGGAACCTGTTCGACCATGATTATTACGAGCTGCTCGCGACCCAATCGGGGTCGACCGGGCTGATCGTTGGCCAGCCGGGCGATCCCCGGACCTATGGCTTCACGATTTCCAAGTCGTTCTGATCCAATTCCTCGCCAAGCTCGCTTGGGGGGATTGAAGCGCGAATCACAGGATTCGTCCACCTTCGGTTCATCTTGATCTGGTATAGCGACAGTCCCGTGAACGGGCGCCGGGCCGGCATCTGGAAACGGAGTTTGGAAGCTCCCCGTTTCTCAGCCGGTTCCGGCGGCTTTTCGAGGGAGCGAAGCGCGAGGCCCAATGACAAACGCCCGGACCGTTTCCGATCCGGGCGCCTGCGTGACGATCGCTCGTCAGCCCCCTTTTCCCGCTCCCGCATCAACCTCTTTGGGTGAGCGTTGGAGCAATCCCCGAACCACGGCCGTTGCTGCCTGTGTCTCAGTAAGAGTGTGTTACGGTACGGCAGGGCCGCTTGTCATCCCTCTTGCGGCATCCTTGCTACGATTGGCGGGCATGTGTGTCGTCGGCGCAACAACGTGGCGAGTCGTCCGTTGGGGTGCACGAACCGGACGCAGCATTGCCAGCACCGGACGCCGCCCGTACAGCCTTTGGGGCTAGTCAGTTTCTCAACGGATCGATCGGACATCAATGATCCTGTCACGCTATGAACGGATGATCGCCCGGCGCTATCTGCTGCCGGGCAAGGGAGAGGCGTTCATCTTCCTCGTCGCCTCGATCAGCCTGGTCGCGGTGATGCTGGGCGTCGCGGCGCTGGTCATCGTCATGAGCGTGATGAACGGCTTCCGGGCCGAGCTGTTCGACAAGATCGTCGGTCTCAACGGCCATGCGGTGGTGCAGGGGGTGGGCGGGCGCCTGCCCGACTGGCGCGATATCGTTCGCGAGGCCAAGGCGACGCCGGGTGTCACCAGCGCGGTGCCGATGATCGAACAGCCGCTGATGTCCAGCTATAACGGCCGGGTCGAGGCGGTGCTGGTACGCGGCATGCGGGTGCAGGACATCCGGGGCAACTCGGCCATTCGCTCCAAGATCATCATGGGCAATCTGAACAGCATCACGCCGGGTAGCGGCCGCATCGCGATCGGAAGCCGCCTGGCCGAGGCGCTGGGCGCGCAGGTCGGCTCGGAGATTTCACTCATTAGCCCGCAGGGACAGACCACCCCCTTCGGCACCGTGCCGCGCATCGTCAGCTACAAGGTCGGGGCGATCTTCGAGATCGGGGTGTATGATTACGACAAGGCCTATGTCATCATGCCGATCGAGGATGCGCAGACGCTGCTCCTGATGGGCGATACGGTCGGCATGGTCGAGATTCAGACGGTCGATGCCGACAGGGTCGGGCAGATCCTGGCCCCGCTCGCCGACAAGCTCGGCGGCCGCGCCGTCATCGCCGACTGGCGCACGATGAACGCCCAGCTTTTCGAGGCGCTGGCGGTCGAGCGGGTGGCGATGTTCACCGTGCTGTCGATCATCATCCTGGTTGCGGTGTTTAACATCCTGTCCTCGCTCATCATGCTGGTCCGCGCCAAGACCCGCGACATCGCGATCCTGCGCACCATGGGTGCGACTCGCGGCGGCCTCATGCGCATCTTCATGACGGTCGGCACCACCATCGGCGCGCTGGGGACGCTGGCCGGTTTGGTGCTGGGCGCGATATTCCTGTTCTATCGCCAGGGGGTGGTGAACTTCGTCCAGTTCGTGACGGGGCAGAATCTGTGGGACCCCTCGATCCGCTATCTCACCGAGCTGCCGTCCAAGACCGATCCGGTCGAGATCGTCGTGATCGCGTCGATGGCGCTCGTCTTCTCTTTCGTCGCCACGCTCTACCCCGCCTGGAAGGCGGCGAGCACGGACCCGGTTCAGGTGCTGCGCTATGAATGATCCGATCATCCGTATGGGAATTGCCTCCGAGCCCCGCGCCGCCGAGCCGGTGCTGGCGACCCGCGAATTGTCGCGCAGCTTCACGCAAGGCGGGCAGACGATCGAGGTGCTGCGCGGTGTCGACCTGGCGATCGCGCCGGGTGAGATCGTGGCGCTCCTCGGGCCGTCCGGTTCGGGCAAATCGACGCTGCTTCAGGCCGTGGGCCTGCTGGAGGGCGGTTTCTCCGGCTCGATCCGTATCGCAGGCGAGGAGGTGTCGAAGCTCGACTCGCATGGCCGCACCATCGCGCGGCGCGATCATCTGGGCTTCGTCTATCAGTTCCACCACCTGCTGCCCGATTTCAACGCGATCGAGAATGTCGTCCTGCCGCAGCTCGTCCAGGGCAAGTTGCCCGCCGATGCCGAGGCGCGCGCCAAGGGATTGCTGACCGCGCTGGGGCTGGGCCACCGCCTTACCCACCGGCCCAGCCAGCTGTCCGGCGGCGAGCAGCAGCGCGTGGCGGTCGCCCGCGCGCTCGCCAACCAGCCGCCGCTGGTGCTGGCGGACGAACCGACCGGCAATCTGGACGAGCATACCTCCGAAATCGTGCTGGCCGAGTTCCTGCGGCTGGTGCGCGGCGAGGGCTCGGCAGCACTGGTCGCGACGCATAACGAGCGGCTGGCATTGAAGATGGACCGGGTGGTCCGCCTGCACGAGGGGCGCCTGCAATGAGCGTCTGGACCGAGACGCCGACGCTGACCGGGCGGCATGTGACGCTGCGTCCCTTTGTCGAGGCAGACCTGCCCGCTTTGGTCGAGGTGGCGCGTGAGGGGGATCTCTGGAACATCTTTTATGCCAATGTCTCGATGATGAAGACACCCGAGCGTTGGCTGGCGGCGGCGTTGAAGGAGCGCGACGCGGGCCGTGCGCTGCTCTTCACGGTTGAGACGCCGGGTGGCGAGGTGGTCGGCACGACCCGCTATATGAGGATCGCGCCCCAGCATCGGCGGCTGGAGATCGGTGGCACCTTCTACGCCACCCGCGTCCAGCGGACGGGGGTGAATACCGAGGCCAAACGGATGCTGCTCGCCCATGCCTTTGAGGTGATGGAGGCGCAGGCCGTCCAGATCCGCACCGATGCGCTGAACAAGCGCAGCCAGGCAGCGATCGAGCGGCTGGGCGCGAAAAAGGACGGCGTGCTGCGCGGCCATCAGGTGATGGCTGGCGGGCGTATCCGCGACAGCGTCGTCTATTCGATCATCGACCGCGAATGGCCGGGCGTCCGCGCCAATCTGGATTATCTGCTGGGGAAGCACGCATGAGTGGTATCGCGGATTTCACCGTCAAGGCGGCGGACGGCTCGCCGGTCGATATGGGCCGTTATGCGGGACGCGTCCTGTTGATCGTCAACACCGCGTCCAAATGCGGCTTCACCCCGCAATATGAGGGGCTGGAGGCGCTCCACCGCCGTTTCGAGGGGCAGGGGCTGACCGTTCTGGGCTTTCCCTGCAACCAGTTCGGCGCGCAGGAGCCGGGCGATGCGGCGGAGATCGCGAACTTCTGCTCGCTGACATACGACGTCAACTTCCCCGTCATGGCGAAGATCGACGTCAATGGCGATGATGCCGATCCGCTGTTCCAGTGGCTGAAGGCGCAGGCGCCGGGCGTGCTGGGTACCAAGGCGATCAAGTGGAACTTCACCAAGTTTCTGGTGGATCGCTCGGGGAAAGTGGTCGGACGCTACGCCCCGACGACCAAGCCCGAGGATCTGGTCCAGGACATTGAGGGTCTACTTTAACCCCATTACCCGTTCAGCCTGAGCGAAGTCGAAGGCCGACGGAAAGCTGCTATTCTTGGCGGATGTTTGGCGTGCGCTTCGACTTCGCTCAGCGCGAACGGGCGGGGGTATTTCACACCCCCGCCCGTCGTCCGTTCCTCAGAATGAAGCCTAAGGCCACGCACAGCCCTTACACGGAAAACGCGCTCGCCCCCTTCTTGTGGTCCAGCGCCGACGCGATCGCGGTGATCCCGCCGAACAGGAAGCTCAGCCCCAGGATATAAGCCGGCAGCGTCATCGCACTCCACGGCAGGGTTGCGAGCACGAACAACGCCAGCAGGATGTTCAGCACGCCCAGCGCGATCATCAGCCCGCGCCGCCGCCGCATCCGGGCGCCCAGGCCGATTTCCAGCGCGCCGCGAAGCCCTAGCCACACCGCGACCAGCAGGGTGATCGAGATCGCGCCCGTCGCGGGCTCGAACGCCATGATGAGGCCGATGATGAGCGAAACCAAGCCGAAGCCGATTGCATAGCCGCGCCCTTCATGCCCCTTGCCGAATATCCCGGCCGCGATCGACACGATGCCCGCCGCGATGAAGAAGGCCCCGATCACCAGCGTGACCGCCAGGGTCGCGGGCACCGGAAACAGGAACGCCGCCAGCCCGAGCAGCGCTGACAGGATGCCATAGGCCAGGATCCAGCCCCAGCCCGCGCCGGGGCGCAGCGCGGTGGCAAAGGAACGGTCTGTATCGGTCATCGTCTGTCGCCCCAATCCATGATAGTCCTTCTGCCAGCGTAACGGCTTGTGTCGGGCGGGGTTCCGTGCTGGTCGAATCACGCGTGGTCGGATAGGGATGGGCCATGCATTCCGGATATGTGCCGCTCCGTATTTTCTCCTCTTTCACGATGCTGGACGGGGCGATCGACCCAAAGGCGATTGCGGCGCAGGCCAAGGCGAACGCCTTTCCCGCCGCCGGGCTGACCGACCGCAATGGGCTCTATGCTGCGATGGCCTTTTCGGACGCTGCGAAAAAGGCGGGGGTGCAGCCGATCATCGGCACGATGCTGGGCGTTGCGCGGCCCGACATGCCCGACAATGTCGCGCCGATGGTCGACTGGATCGCGCTCTATGCGCAGGACATGGAGGGGTATGACAATTTATGTGCACTGGTATCGGCGGCGCATCTGGATCGCCCGATCGAGCTGGCCGCCCATGTCGGCTTCGATACGCTGGCGAGGTTCAGCAAGGGCCTGATCGCGCTGACCGCCGGGGGCGAGGGCGGTATTGCCCGCCTGTTTGCCGAAGGCCAGCCGGATCGGGCCAGGGCCTATGCTGACCGGCTTCAGACGATCTATGGTGACCGCCTCTATGTCGAATTGGCGCGGCGCGATGATGCCGTCGAGATGGCGGCCGAGCAGGAGCTGATCGACCTGGCCTATGACCGCGACCTGCCTTTGGTCGCGACCAATCCCTGCTGCTTCACCGACAGCGGTTTCCGCGACGCGCACGACGCCATGCTGTGCATCGCCAATTCGACCTATGTCGAAATGGACGACCGCCCCAAAAGCTGTCCCGAGGCGTGGCTGAAGCCCGCCGAGGTGATGAAGCAGCTGTTCGCCGACCTGCCCGAGGCGATCGACAACACCCTGGTCGTCGCGCAGCGCTGCGCCGTGATGGCCCCGTGGCGCAAGCCCATCCTGCCCAGCCTGGCGGGCGACCGCGAGGGCGAGGCGGCGATGCTCCGCCGCGACGCGACGGCGGGTCTGGATGCCCGGCTGGACCGTATCGCCGAGCTGGAGGGTGAGGGCGAACCCGGCTGGCGCGAGGCCTATCACGAGCGGTTGAAGTTCGAGGTCGACATCATCATCCAGATGGGCTTCCCCGGATACTTCCTGATCGTCGCCGACTTCATCAAATGGGCCAAGGATCACGACATCCCCGTGGGGCCGGGCCGTGGTTCCGGCGCGGGCTCGGTCGTCGCCTGGGCGCTGACCATCACCGACCTCGATCCCTTGAAGCTGGGCCTGCTGTTCGAGCGCTTCCTGAACCCGGAACGCGTGTCGATGCCCGACTTCGACATCGACTTTTGCGAAACCCGGCGTGGCGAGGTCATCCGCTACGTGCAGGAAAAATATGGCCGCGATCAGGTCGCGCAGATTATCACCTTCGGTAAGCTGAAGGCGCGCGCGGTGCTCAAGGACACCGGCCGCGTGCTCCAGATGAGCTATGGCCAGGTCGACCGGCTCGCCAAGCTTGTGCCCAACCACCCGACCGACCCCTGGGACCTGAAGCGCGCGCTGAACGGCGTGCCGGAGTTGGCGAAGGAATATGCCAACGACAATCAGGTCCGCCGCCTGCTCGACCTCGCCACCAAGCTGGAGGGCTTGCCGCGCCACTCCTCGACCCACGCCGCCGGTGTGGTGATCGGCGACCGGCCGCTGGCGCAGCTGGTGCCGCTCTACCGCGATCCGCGCTCTGACATGCCGGTGACGCAGTTCGACATGAAGTTCGTCGAGGGCGCGGGGCTGGTGAAGTTCGACTTCCTCGGCCTCAAGACCCTGTCGGTCCTGCAAAAGGCGGTGCAGCTGCTCGCCAAGCGTGGGGTCGAGGTCGACTTGGGGGCGCTCGCGTGGGACGATGAAGCGACCTACGCTTTGCTCCAGAAGGGCGATACGGTCGGCGTGTTCCAGCTCGAATCGGAAGGGATGCGGCGCACCCTGTCCGCCGTGCGCCCGACCAATTTCGGCGACATCATCGCGCTCGTGTCGCTCTATCGGCCGGGTCCGATGGACAATATCCCCAGTTTCGGTCGCCGCAAGCAGGGGACCGAGGAGATCATCTACCCGCATCCTCTGCTCGAACAGATATTGTCCGAGACCTATGGCATCTTCGTCTATCAGGAACAGGTGATGCAGGCCGCCCAGATCCTGGCGGGCTATTCGCTGGGCGGCGCCGATCTCTTGCGTCGCGCGATGGGCAAGAAGGTCAAGGCGGAGATGGACGCGCAGCGCGCGATCTTCGTCAAGGGCTGCGCGGAGGTGAACAACATCCCCGCGCAAAAGGCCAATGAGCTGTTCGACTTGATCGACAAGTTCGCAGGCTATGGCTTCAACAAGAGCCACGCGGCCGCCTATGCGTTGCTCGCCTATCAGACCGCGTGGCTGAAGGCGCATCACCCGCACGAATTTTACGCCGCGTCGATGTGCTACGACATGGCGCTGACCGACAAGCTTGCGATCTTCGTCGACGATGCACGGCGCATGGGCGTGACGATGCTGCCGCCCTGCATCAACGCCAGCCAGGCCGAGTTCGATGTCGAGGCGCATGAGGATGGCCTGGCCGTCCGCTATGCGCTGGGCGCGCTGAAGTCGGTGGGCGAGGGCGCGATGGAGAAGCTGGTGGTCGAGCGCGAGGCGGGCGGGGCCTTTGCCAGCCTCGATGCGCTCGCCAAGCGGGTCGATCCCCGCCTGATGAACAAGCGCCAGCTGGAGACGCTGGCCTCGGCCGGCGCCTTTGACGGGATCGAGTCGAACCGGGCGGGCGTCCATGCGGTCGCCGAAACCGTCCTCGCCATCGCCGCGCGCACCCATGAGGGGCGGACGAGCGGGCAGGGCGGACTGTTCGGCGAGACCGAAGTGGCGGGCGATGCGATCAAGCTGCCGACCGGCACCCGCTGGACCCTGTCGCAGCGGATGGAGCAGGAGAAGGAGGCGTTCGGCTTCTATTTCTCGGCGCATCCCGTGGATCGCCACGCGCATATCGCCAAGATGCACGGTGCGCGGACCTATACCTCGCTGACCGACCTCGTCATTCCCGACGATGGCGCGCGGATCGGCGCGACCATGGCGGCCTTGGTCGAGGATGCACGCTGGCGCACCTCGGCGCGGGGCAAGCGCTACATGATGGCGCAGCTGTCGGACGCGACGGGCCAGTTCCTGGCGACCTGTTTCGACGACTCCGTCGCCGCCGATCTGGAAAAGGCCGCCAAGGAGGGCGACTGCGCGCTCATCACCGTCGAGCTGGACCGTCGACCGGGCGAGGAGGCCCCGCGCGTCAGCATCAAGCGGGTGCAACTGTTCGACGGGCTCGCCAGTACCGCCAAGTTCGTGGTCGAGGTGACGATCACCGACAAGGTGGCGTTCAAGGCGCTGCACGCGATGCTCGACCCGTTGCGCAACGGCCGCGGCGAAGTGCGCGCGCGGATCGAGGGGGCGGACGGCGACACGCTGCTGACGCTGGGGCGCAACTTCCTGCTCGATGCCGAATTGGCCAGCCATATCGAGGACCTGCCCGGCGTGAAGGCCGTGGCAATGAAGTCGTCCGAGGCGCGGCTGGCGCTGGTGGGATAACGCGTCGCGTCCATCGCCTCCCACTCGGCCCGGTGCCGAGGTGGGAGGCATGGCCGAGCGTTATTCGCCCGCCGCGGGTCCATCCTGTTCTTCGTCACCGGCCACGCCATGATTGCCATAGCCGCCGCCGGAATGGTCGGCATCGTTCTCGTTCGGGACCTCGGCTGGCGTGGTCTGTTCGGGATTGTGGATCATCGCATCTCTCCTTCCGGTCCCTAACGCGCCGACCGACCGGGACGATCCTCAGAACAATTCGCCCTGCGCCCCGCGGGGCGGACGAAACAGGCTGGTGTCGAGCGGCGGCCGGTCACGATTGAGACCGTGAAGTCGACAGGCGCGGTGAAAGCGCACGCGCAACAGCTCCGCCCATGGCCCCTGTCCCTTCATCCGGGTGAAGAAATCCGGGTCGTTGTCGCGCCCCCCGCGCAGAGACTGGATGATCGCCATCACCTTGCCCGCCCGATCCGGGAAATGCTCGGCCAGCCAGGCGCGGAACAGCGGGGCGACCTCATGCGGCAGGCGGACGGGGATGAAGAAGGCATGGCGCGCACCCGCCATCGCCGCGCGTTCGACCAGATGTTCGATCTCGTGATCGGTGATCGCGGGGATCACCGGCGCGATCGAGACATAGGTGGGGATGCCCGCCGCGGCCAGCTTCGCCACCGCCGCCAGCCGCCGTTCGGGCGTCGGCGCGCGCGGCTCGAGCGTCCGGGCGATCCTGGCATCGAGCGAGGTCACGGAAACGCAGACCGTCGCCAGCCCCTTTGCGGCCATCGGTGCCAGGATGTCGAGGTCGCGCACCACCCGGTCGGACTTGGTGGTGATCGCCACGGGATGATCGGTTTCGGCCAGCACCTCCAGGATCGCCCGCGTGATCCGCCAATCGCCCTCGATGGGCTGATAGGGATCGGTGTTGGTCCCCAGCGCGATCGGCGCGACGCGGTAGCCCGGCTTGGCGAGTTCGGCCCGGAGAAGGGCGGCGGCATCGGGCTTGGCGAACAATCGGCTCTCGAAATCCAGCCCCGGCGACAGATCGTGATAGGCGTGGCTCGGCCGCGCGAAGCAGTAGATGCAGCCATGCTCGCAGCCGCGATAGGGGTTGATCGAGCGGTCGAATGGCACATCGGGGGAGCTGTTGCGGCTCAGGATCGTCCGGGCTCGCTCCACGGTCACGCTGGTGCGGAGCGGCGGTGGCGTGCCGTCGATCAGTGTCTCGGCATCCAGCCAGTCGCCGTCGGCGATATGTTCCGCAAGCGCGAAGCGGCGGCTGGCCGCGTTGGTCGTCGCGCCCCGCTGTACCCGCTTATCTTGTCCCGGCTTGCGCATGGCCCAAAAACTACGGCAAGCACTAGAACATAGCAAGAACAATGGAGGTTGAAATGGCGCGCCTGGAGTATCTGGAACTGCCGGTTGGCGATCGGGCAGCGGCCAAGCGTTTCTATGCGCAGGCGTTCGGCTGGAGCTTCACCGACTTCGGGCCGGATTATGCCGCGACGATGAGCGGGGATACCGACCTTGGCCTCGACGCCGCGCCGGACAAGGTGAGGGCGCCGCTGCCGGTCATCCGCGTCGATGATCTCGAAGCGACGCTGGCGGCGGTGGAGGCGGCTGGCGGGGTGGTCGTGGTGCCGATCTTCGCCTTTCCCGGTGGGCGACGCTTTCACTTCCGGGATGTCGACGGACACGAATTGGCGGCGATGCAGGCCGACTGAATTATTACTTCAGAAGTCGCTTATTGCTCCAAAAGGCGGGGCATCAGCTCGACAAAGTTGCAGGGGCGGTGGCGGCTGTCGAGCTGGTCGCGCAATATGCCGTTCCAGGCATCCTTGACCGCCCCGGTCGAGCCGGGGAGCGCGAAGATATAGGTGCCGCGGGCAACGCAGGCGCAGGCGCGGGACTGGATCGTCGAGGTGCCGATAGTCTGATAGCTCAGCCAGCGGAACAGTTCGCCGAAGCCGGGGATCATCTTGCTCGCGACACGCTCTACTGCCTCGGGCGTGACGTCGCGGCCGGTCACGCCGGTGCCGCCGGTGGTCAGGATGCAGTCGATGCTGGCGTCCTCGATCCAGCGGTTGAGCTGGTCAACGATCTCGTCGGCGTCGTCGCGCAGGAGAATACGATCGGCCAGTTCGTGCCCTGCCTCGGTGAGCAGGCCGACCAGCGTGTCGCCGGAACGGTCCTCGGCCAGTGAGCGGGTGTCGGAAACGGTCAGTACCGCGATGCGGACGGGCGTGAAGCTGCGGGTGGTATCGATGGGCATGGCTGGCGGAACGTCCGATCGCGGGTTTTGGGGGCGGATTGTCTGGTGGTGAGGCGTGGCCTTCGACTTCGCTTAGGCTGAACGGAGGGTGGTATGACTCTTGCGCGCAACGGCTGTGTCACGGTCGCGTCGACCTGGCTCAGCAGGAATTGAGGCAGGAGCGGCCCCGAACCCCGTTCAGCCTGAGCGAAGTCGAAGGCCAAGGGCATACCCGGCCTCAAACCCCGTCAGTTTGCCTGCGGCATCGCCGTGCTCGACTGCGGGCTGACCGTCGCATTCAGGGCGATCGTCGTCTTCGGCGTTACACTCGCCTGCGCAACGTTCGGTCGCTGCAGGCGGATCGCAGACGCGCCGGGCAGGCCGGGGAAGCGCGGCCACATACCCTGTGCCAGCGCGGCGCGGCTGGGCGACTTGGCCTTGCCGGTCTGGCTTTCGTACATCCAGTAGTTGCGCAGGACCATGGTGACGTAGCCGCGCGTCTCCCAATAGGGGATGCTTTCGATATAGAGCAGCGGGTCGCCGCCGTCGCGGACCAGACTGTTCCACTCACCGACCGGCTTCGGCCCGGCATTATAGGCGGCGATCACCTTGGGCAGCAGGCCGCCGGTGATGCCGGTCATGTCGCGCAGCCGTTCCAGATGGCGCTGGCCGATGTCCATGTTGGTCGACGGCTTGGTCAGCGCGCTGCGGTCGATCGATACGCCGCGTTCGCGCGCGAAATCGGTCGCGGCGGCGGGCATGATCTGCATCAGGCCGTACGCACCCGCCGGGCTGACCACTTTGTTGCGAAAGCCGCTTTCCTGAAGCGTATGCGCATAGACCAGCGCCTTGTCGACGCGCCAACCGCTATCGGGCTTCCAGCTGGGCGTCGGATAGCGCGCCTCGGCGGTGGCGGTGACGCCCGCCGGGCAGTTGTGCGCCAGCCAAACGGTGGTCGCGGGTAGGTCGAGCGATTCGGCGAGGCGAACGAGGCTGCGGAACTCGGTCGGCTGGCCGATCCGTGCCTGCTGGCGGATCACCTGATCGGCGAGGTCGGTTTCGCCGACTTCGACCAGCGCTGCGGCGACGAGGATGTTCGGGCGGCGATCGAGCGCGGCCCAGTCGGTCGCGACCAGCTGCCCGCGCGGTTCGCGGTCGCCGCGCATGCCCAGTGCCTGACGTGCCAGCTGGCCATAGAAGCTCTCGCGGAACTGCGAGGCGGAGCGCAGGCGGCCCTCGATCTTGTCGGGGCGGCCGCAGACCATATCGGCGCGGGCGGCCCAATAGAGCGCCGCGGCGCGGAGGTCGACATCGGTGGCGCGCGCCGCCGTTCCCTCGAATGCGGCGGCGGCGGCCTGGCAGTCATTCTGGCGCCATGCCGACAGCGCGACGGTCCAGCGACCCTGCACCGCCCAATCGCCATAGCCCTCGGCGGCCTGCGAAGCCAAAGCACGGGCATTGGTGTCGTCGCCGCTGAGGAAATAGATCCAGGCGACCTTTTGCTGCCACTCGGTCAGCGCCTCGGGCGACAGGCCTTGCGTCGATTCGAGCAGCGCACGGGCAGAGGGGCCGTCATCCGCCTTCACGAAGGGCTGCATCCTGATGGCCAGATCGGCGGCGATCTGGTCGCTGCGCACACTCTTGGCGCGGGTGCGACGGGGCGCGCCGTCCTGCCAGATCAGCGTGTGCGTCTCGGGCAACGGGGGCAGGTCACGCGCGCCGCGCGACCGGGCAAGGCGGGCCAGTTGCTCGGCCTGCGGCAGCTCGGGCGCTTCGTTGAGCAGGGCGACCAGTCGCTCGACATCGACCTTGGGCGAACCCTTGGCGGTGTAGAGTTCGGCGCGTGCGATGGCGTGGAGCGGGCCGGGCTTGAGCGAGTCCAGTTCCAGCTGCGCGTCGGTCCAGCGGCTGTCCCGGATCGCCGCAAAGACGCGCATATAACCCGCCTTCTGATCGGTATCGAGCAGGGCGGGGATGGCGGGCGGGGCCTTGAGCGCGGTGGGGCTGCGGGCGTCCGTGGTGGATTCGGCGGCGAGCGCGGCGCCGCTCCAGGCCCCGAGCAAAGCCCCGATGGTCGCTCCCTTCGCGATCGCCCGGCCCAGCTTCATGCGCGCAAATCCCCCATGACCCTTTGCAAGTCTTTCCAGCTTTCCGCCTTCGCCATCGGCTTCTCGATCAGGAAGCGCGGATGGAAAGTGGCGACGACGTTCGTTTTTCCGCTTTTATGGTCAATGACATGTGAATGTCCGCGCGCGTCGGTTAATTCGGTCCCGAGCACGGCACGGCTCGCCGCATTGCCCAGCAGCAACAGCCCGCGCGGGGCGACCAGGCCGACATGATGCAGCGCGATTTCGGCCAGTCGCCCCTCCAGTCCGGCGGGTGTGCGCCCCGCGATCGGCCGCCGCGCGCAGACCGAGGCGATATGCACCGTCTCGCGCGACAGGCCCATGGCGGCGAGCATCCGGTCGAACAGCCGCCCCGGCGCGCCCGACAGGATCTGGCCCGCATCGCCGTCATCGCGGTCGGGACAATCGACCAGCACCATCAGGGCGGCCTTGGCGGGCCCGGTGGCGGTCAGCGAAATGCCGTCCCATGTCGCCTCCGGCGCGGCATCGGACAGCCGCCAGGCCAGAAATGCCTCCAGCGTATCGGGAAGCGCGGTCGCGGTGGGCGCGACCGGCAGGGCGGCGGCGGGCGCCTGGCCCGGCATGACGCGCGGCGCCCGTACGGACTCGGGCGCGCTCCAGTCGCGGGGCTCGTCCTCGACCAGCAGGTCGACACCCGCATCATGCCACCAGTCGAGAATGCTGGCGGCCAGGGCACCATCGAGCGGTGCGGTGTCGAACGTTGAAATAACCCCCATATCGCAAAGGTCCATGCTGCAAGGTTGACGTGCGCGTCAATCTGTCGGATCGGCTGTCGGGACAAGATGTTTACCGTCCGCGCCCGGACGAGCCCGCCCAACGGGACGCTACGGCAGCGGCGCGGTCACAAAGCGAGGATGCCATGAGCGAACGCGAATCGATGCCCTATGACGTGGTGATCGTCGGCGCTGGCCCGGCGGGGCTGTCGGCCGCGATCCGGCTGAAACAGCTGGCGGCCGAAACCGGCGGCGAGCTGGCGGTCTGCGTCCTCGAAAAGGGGTCCGAGGTCGGCGCGCATATCCTGTCAGGTGCGGTGATCGACCCGATCGCGCTCGACGAGCTGCTGCCCGACTGGCGCGAGGATGGCTGTCCGCTGGCCGAGGTGCCGGTGACCGAGAACCTCCACTGGATCTTGAGCGCGACCAAGCAGCGCAACCTGCCGCACGCGCTGACCCCGCCCTTCATGCACAACAAGGGCACCTATACCGGCAGTCTCGGCAATCTGTGCCGCTGGCTGGCGGGCAAGGCCGAGGAACTGGGCGTCGAGATCTTCCCCGGTTTCGCCGCCGCCGAAATCCTGTTCCACGAGGATGGCCGGGTAAAGGGCGTCGCGACCGGCGACATGGGCATCGCGCGCGACGGTACGCGCAAGCCCGATTACCAGCCGGGCCTGGAGCTGCACGCCAAATACACCTTCTTTGCCGAGGGTGTTCGCGGTCACCTGTCCAAGGAGATTATCCGCCAGTTCGACCTCGCTCGCGACAGCCAGCCGCAGGTCTATGGCCTGGGCATCAAGGAATTGTGGGATATCGACCCCGCCAAGCATGTGCCGGGCCGCGTGATCCATACCCAGGGCTGGCCGCTGGGCCATGACGCCAATGGCGGCGGCTTCATCTATCACCAGGCAGGCGGGCAGGTCGCGCTCGGCTTCGTGACGTGGCTGAACTACACCAATCCGTACATCTCCCCCTTCCAGGAGATGCAGAAGTGGAAGACCCATCCCGCCATCGCCGAGCTGCTGAAGGGCGGCAAGCGCGTTTCCTACGGCGCGCGCGCGATCAATGACGGCGGGTTGCAGGCGATCCCGAAGCTGACCTTCCCCGGCGGCGTGCTGGTCGGTTGTTCGGCGGGCTTCCTGAACGTGCCGCGCATCAAGGGCACGCACGGCGCGATGAAGTCGGCGATGCTGGCGGCCGAAGCGGCGTTCGCGGCGGTGCAGGCGGGGCGCGAGGGCGATGAGCTGACCGATTACCCCGAGGCGTTCCGTGCGTCCTGGCTCCACAAGGAGCTGTCGACGGTTCGCAACGTCGTGCCGCTGGTCAAGAAATATGGCGATACGCTGGGCTCCGGTCTGGCGGGCGTGACCATGTGGGCCGAGCATTTCGGCCTGAAGATGCCCTTCACCATGAAGCACAAGCCCGATCACGAAAGCCTGTGGCGCAAGGATCAGGTGAAGAAGCCCGACTATCCCAAGCCCGATGGCGTGCTGACCTTCGATCGCCTGTCCTCGGTGTTCCTGTCGAACACCAATCACGAGGAGGACCAGCCTGTCCATCTGACGTTGAAGAACGCGGATGTGCCGATCGCGCACAACCTGCCCTTGTTCGACGAGCCCGCGCAACGCTACTGTCCCGCCGGTGTTTACGAGGTGGTGGGCGTGGAAGAGGGCGATCCGAAGTTCGTGATTAACGCCCAGAACTGCGTCCACTGCAAGACGTGCGACATCAAGGATCCGACCCAGAACATCAACTGGGTCGTGCCGGAAGGTGGCGGAGGACCCAATTATCCCAATATGTAAGTGCGCCGTTTCCCGTGCCCTGACCGGATTGCTGTTGGTCGGGGCGTGCTGGTCCGCTCCCGTATTGGCGGCGGTGGCGATGCCTCGCTCGCCGCTCTCGGCCTATCTGGCGGCGCGGGTGGCGGCGTCGGAGGGGCGCTCGGCGGCGGCCAGCGACGATTATGCCGTCGCGCTGACCGGCTGGCCCGACGATCCGGCGGTCGCGGTGCGCGCCTATCGCGAGGCGATGATTAGCGGCGATGTGCCGCTGGCATTGAAGGCCGCACGCGTCATGGAGTCCGAGAATGTCGCGCCCATCGACGTGGCGTTGCTCGATCTGGCGATCGCGGCGCGCAAGGGCGACCGGGCGAGCTATGACGCGGCGTTGACCCGGATCGACGGCGGAGCCCTGCGCATCCTCTCGCCGGTATTGCGTGCTTGGGCCGCCTGGGACCGGAAGCAGCCGGTCGAGCCCGGCCTCGACAGCGCGGGCAAGGAGCCGGTCGCCAAGCGGCTTGCCGACGAGCATCGCATCCTGCTGGCGCTGGCGAGCAAGCGGATCGACCCGGCTTCGGCCCGTGTGCTGCTGGAGACGATGCGCGCGGCCCCCGACACCCGTATTGCGGCAGCCGAGATCATCGCCGGGCGCGGCGACGAGGGCAATGCCCGTGCGCTGCTCAGCGATCCGCTGGTGTCGTCCGACCGCAAGGCGCTGGGGGGCAAGCCCGACCTCGGTTTCGGCGTCTCGCAATTGCTGGTGCGGATCGGCGGCGAACTGGCGAGCGAGGGGCCGCGTCCGCTGGTCATCGCACTGACTCGCACCGCCCTGATCGCCGACCCGGACAATGACCGTGCGCGGCTTATCATGGCCGAGGCCCTGTCCAAGGATGAGGCCTGGGACGCCGCCATCGCCGCCATCAAGGACGTGCGCCTGCGTGGCGCCTTTGCGCATCGCGCCGCGATCGTTCGTATCGGCCTGCTTGCCGCGGCTGATCGTGGCGGTGAGGCGCTGATGCTGGCGCAAGGCCTGGCGACTGCGAAGGACTCCGGCATCGATGATTGGCAGGTCTATGCGGACCAGTTGATCGCGGCGAAGCGTCCGGCGGACGCCGTGCCCTGGTATGAACGCGTGACGCGCGCCGACCCCGCAATCCCCTGGGCGGCGTGGCTGCAATATGGCGGCGCACTGGATCAGGCGGGGCGCAAGGACGAAGCGGACGCGGCACTGGCCAAGGCCGTCGAGCTTGGCCCCGACGAGCCGCTTGCCCTCAACTATCTGGGCTATGCGCGGATCGAACGCGGCCAGGACGTGCCCGGCTCGCTCGCGCTGCTCGAAAAGGCAAGCAAGCTGGCGCCCGACGATGCTTCGATCACCGATTCGCTGGGTTGGGCCTATTTCAAGGCCGGGCAGACCAAGCGCGGCCTGCCGCTGGTCGAACGCGCCGCCATGACCGAACCTGCCAATGCCGAGATCAACGCCCATCTCGGCGACATCTATTGGGCGCTGGGGCGACGTTACGAGGCGCGCTATGCCTGGCGTGCGGCGGCGCTGACGGCGGACGACGGCGAACAGGCCCGGCTGGCCGCGAAGATCGCGGGCTGACCGGCCTTGCCGTGCGGGCGCGTGCGACGCATGGGATGGGCATGACCGCTATCGTCGAGACCGCCCCGGCCAAGATCAATCTGGCACTCCATGTCCGTCGTCGCCGCGACGATGGCTATCACGAATTGGAGACGCTGTTCGCCTTTTGCCGCGACGGCGATGTCGTGACGGTCGAGCGTGCCGACAGCAATAGCCTGACACTGACCGGCCCGTTTGCGGCTATACTGGCGGGCGAAGCGCAGGACGACAATCTGGTGATGCGCGCCGCGCGCGGGTTCTGCGCGCGGTTCGGGGTGAGCGATGCGCATGCGATTACCCTCGACAAGCATCTGCCGGTCGCTTCGGGCATCGGCGGCGGCTCGGCGGATGCGGCGGCAACGCTACGCGCGCTGGCGAGGCTGCATGGCGTTGCGACCGATGATCCTGCGCTCTTCTCACTGGCGGCCGCGCTGGGCGCGGACGTTCCCGCCTGCCTGCTGGGGCAGACCGCACGCGGCGAGGGCAAGGGCGATGCACTGCAACCGCTGGAGTCGCTGGGGGATCGGCCGGTCCTGCTCGTCAATCCTGGGGTCGGCGTTTCGACGGCGGCGGTGTTCGCGCGCTGGGACGGCGTGGACCGGGGTGCGCTGGGGGAGGGCAAGGTGATGGACGTCGCGGCGGCGGGGCGCAACGACCTGGAACCGCCCGCGCGCGCCATCGCGCCGCAGATCGATGCGGTACTCGCCCTGCTCACCCAGGCGCCGGGCGTCGAACTGGCACGCATGTCGGGATCGGGCGCGACCTGCTTCGCGATTTTCGACGAAACGGAGGCGCGTGATGCGGCTGCGACGACGGCGCGGGAACGGGGCTGGTGGGCCCTGACAAGTTTTTTACGATAGGCTTTGTTCGCATCTTGTTCTCATGGAACAAAGTGCATACATTGCAGATGCGTTGAATGGACCACGCGCTTGGTCTAGCGAGGGAAGCATCTGATGGCCGCCAATCT
>DXIH01000031.1 GCA_019112965.1 Candidatus Sphingomonas excrementigallinarum
GGCGGCGGCGGTGGCGGTGGCGGCGGAGGGGCCATCATGGGCGAGGGAACAGAAACGACGGGCGGCGCCGTTACCCTCCGCGCGACACGCCGCGAGGTGGCGATCCGCTTGAGCTGGGCGGCGGGGTCGAACCTGGTCTTCCACCAGGCGACCTCCTCTTGCCAATCCTGAAGCAGCGTATCGAAATGGCGCTGCGCGACGTGAGCCTCGTCCGCCTCCATCGCCTTGCGCTGGCGGGCATAATCGTCGCGCCATTCGGCGGGCAGGGTCGCGGGCGGGTCGATCCTGGCGTTCAGATAGTCGCCGACACTCTCCAGTACGAGGAAGGACAGGCTGGGGCTGGCGATGCCGTAGCGGCGGCTGAGCGCGACATAGGCGTCGCGCTGCTCGGTCGCACCCAGCGTCGCCAGCGCGTCCTGCGCCAGAAGCGCGCCGGGGCCGTCGAAAGCGACGCCATCCCCATCGATCGCGCGGACGACCTCCTGCCCCGCCCCCAGTCGGATCTTCACCGGGCCGAAGCTCGGCGCGCGAACCAGCACCGCCCAGCGCCCTTGCGGCGCGGCCAAGGGCACGAAGGGCAAGGGCCGGTCATCGCGGTCGGTGACGGCGGTCACCCCCGTCGCGCCCTCCTGCAACAGCGTCAACGTCGCCGCCGGGTCGTTGCCCAGTACAATCAGCTGCCCGCCATGCGCGCGTGCCAGATGGCCCAGCCACGCACGGTCGTCACCGCCCGCGCTGCTGACCACATCCAGCGGGCAGCGCGGAGTAATCGCGGCATCGCGGTCGATGGTCGCGCGACCGTCGGTAAAGACCAGGCAGCGGTCGGCAGCCCCCCCTTGGGAGAGGGGCGCGAAACTGGTCGCACCGCGATAGTCGAGCCCGCCCAGCCAGGCGGCGGCGTCCTCGGCGGTGGCGACCGCCTTGGTCTGGGCACCGCTGCTGTTGAAGGCGACCAGTTCGACCCTGGCCGGATGCCAGCGATCGATCGCCGCGCGGACCAGCGCGATTTCGCGGGCCGTATCGGCCTTCAAGCGCGAGCGCGAACGATCCCAATAGATGCGCAGATGCGACGGCGCCGCATCACCTGCCGAAGCGGGCAGGTCGCCGCCCAGTTCCAGATCCCGCTCGCCATTATGATGGGTGCTCGCGACCAGATCGGCCACGCGGCCGGGCGTGATCGCCAATGTGCCGGAGAGCGGCTTGCCCTTCCCGCTCACCGAACCGCCCCAGCCCTCGCCGTCCGCCGTGATGGCCATCGGCGTGTCGCCCAGCGTCACCCTGGGCTGTGCGGTGGTCCCGCTGGTATGGACCCGGATCGACCAGTCGCCGACCGGGCCGTCGAAACCCAGCGGCAGGCGCCAGCCCCCCGCCCCGACCGGCGCGACAAAGCGCACCCGGATCGTCCGCCCGTTTCCGGGCCAGATCGGAAAGACGCGGGTCGAAAAGACATTGTCGGCATCGACCTCCGCCAGACCGGGATCGACCCGCTGGCGGACCCGCGCTTCATAGACCGCCTTGGCGCGCGGGCGATCGACCAGCACGCCGTCGACCATCCGGCCGCCGACATCCAGCGCATAGCCGGTGACAACCGCGCCTTCGGGCAGGGTCAGGCGGAAATCGCCCTCCAGCTGCTCGGGCTCGGGATTGGCGAAGGCGGCGGTGACGGTCGTCTCGACGACGCTACCGCGTTGCTCGACCGCGATGTCCAGCTGTTTGAGCGACAGATTGCGCCCATGCGCGGCGTCGCGGATGCCGCCCGCATGGGCCGTCAGCACGGGATTGGCGGTCTGCGCCCAGGCCCCCTGCCCCAGAAGGGCGAGCCCCAGCGCCACGAGTCCACGCCACCGTGCCAGCATCTTCGCCCCCTTCGATCCCAGAAAGGCTAGCTCGTCGCTGGCGCCCGGACAAGCCAATCCGGCACGCGGTCGATCATGGCCTTTGCCATTCAGCCTGGTGTGACCGGCCCTGTGGGGCGGGCCTGTTCGGTTTCGGCGAGCGGGCGGACCCGGAACAGCAGGATGCCGCCCGCCAGCGCCAATGCGCCTAACATCAGGCAGAAGGCCACGACGCCGGGCCATCCGGCGCGCGTCCAGGCGATGCCGCCCGCCGAGCCCAACACGCTCGACCCCATATAATAGAAGAACAGATACCAGGCCGCCGCCTGCCCCCTCGCCACGCCGCCGCGCCGACCGACCCAGGCGCTGGCGATCGAATGGGCGCCGAAAAAGCCGATCGTGACCACCGCGATCCCCAGCACCACCGGCCAGAGCGGCCGGGCGGCGGTCAGCGCGACCCCGGTCATCGTCAGCGCGACGGGCATCCAGAATATCCGCCGCCGCCCGACCTTGCCCGCCAGCTTGCCGAACAGGCTCGAACTGATCGACCCTAGGATATAGAGCAGGAACACCGCGCCCACCATCGCCTGGCTCAGGCCGTACGGAGGGCCGAGCAGGTGGAAACCGGCATAATTGTATATGGTGACGAAGATCCCCATCAGCAGGAAGCCCTCGGCATAGAGCAGCCGCAGGCCCGGATCGCGGAACAGCGCCGCCGCGCCGCGCGGCAGGGCCAGCCAGTCCGCCTCGCTCGCCACGAAACGCCGGGACGGAGGGGCCAGACGCCGGAACGCCTCGGCCATGATGAGGCCGCTTACCCCGACCGCCGCCAGCGCCCAGCGCCAGTCGGCCAGTGCGGCCACCATGCTGGCGACCAGCCGCCCGCCCATGCCGCCCATGCCGCTGCCCGCGATGTACAGGCCCATGGCGGCGCCGATCGAGCGGGCGTCCACCTCTTCGGCGACATAGGCCATGGCCACCGCCGGAACGCCCGCCAGGGCGAGCCCGGCCAGGAAACGCAATGCCAGCAGCGCGTGCCAGCCCGGCACGATGGCCGCAACCAGGGTCAGCGCGGCGGCGATCATCATCGCCGCGACCATCAGCGACCGCCGCCCCAGCCGATCCGACACCGCCCCCGCCACGAGAATGCCCAGCGCCAGTGGCCCGGTGGCCAGCGACACCGCCAGCGACGATGCCTCCGCGCTGATCCGGTAATGCGCCGCCAGCAGCGGGAGTAGCGGCTGGACCGCGTAAAGCGTCGAAAAGGTCGAAAAACCGGCGAACAGCATCGCCCAGGTCAGGCGGCGATAGCCCGGCGTTCCGGCCACCAGCGCCTCGGCCATCATCTCGGCTGGAACGGGGGCGGGGGCGTCGCGGCCCGTATCGTCATGCATCGGCGGCTCCCATGGCGCGGCGTCAACCGCCGAACGGCGCCGGGGCTCCCGCCGTCGATAGGGGCAGACCCTTAACGATTCCAATCCGTCCCGTGCAACGCGGCGCACCGCGGGGCTCGGACAGCGACAATTTCCTCTTTCGTCATGCAGTTGAATGCGTCACCGTCATCGCTGGACCAACAATCGGGCGGGGACGAATGGCCGATCTGACGCGACGCGGCGTATTGGAAGCAGGCGCTTTGGCGATGGCGGCGGGCGGACTCGGCGCCCTGCCGCTCCGGGCGCAGCCGGTCGCCCCGGACGATTCCCATCGCCTGTGGTTCGATGCACCCGCCACCCGCTGGGTCGAGGGATTGCCGCTCGGCAATGGGCGGCTGGGCGCGATGGTACGCGGCGGCACCGAGCGTGAGGTCATTTCGCTGAACGAGGACAGCCTGTGGTCGGGCTATCCGGCCAGCGACGCCAGGCCCGATGCGCAAGGCTCGCTGGCGGATGTACGGCGGGCCACGCTGGCGGGAGAGTATCACGCCGCCGATGCCCAGGCGAAGAAGCTGCAAGGGGCCTTTTCCAACAGCTATGCGCCGATCGGCGACCTGGTGATCGCGCTGCCCGGTGGTGGTGCGGTGAGCGATTACCGCCGCGAACTCGATCTGGACCAAGCGGTCGTCGGCGTGTCCTACATCGCCGGACAGACCCGCTATCGCCGCGAGGTGTTCGTGTCGCATCCAGCGCAGCTGGTCGTCGTGCGGCTGACGGCGGATGGCGGGACGATCGATGCCGATCTGTCGCTGGCGACGTTGCTTCGCGGATCGGTGCGGGCCGAGGGCAACCGGCTGGTCCTGCACGGCAAGGCGCCGTCCTATGCCGCCCCCAATTACCACTCCGTCCTCGATCCCATCCGCTATGACGATGCCGCCGGGCGCGGCATGATGTTCGCCGCCGTGGCCGAGGTTTTGAACGAGGGTGGCCGCGTGGGCGTCGCGGGGGATGCCATCACGGTGCGCGGCGCCCGGAGCGTCGAAATCCGCATCGGCGCCGCCACCGGCTTTCGCGGCTTCGACCAGTCGCCCGACCTGCCCATCGACGCGATCGAGGCCAAGGCGGTGGCAGCGCTGTCGGCGGCGCGGGGGACCAATTATGCGACCCTGCGCGCCGCCCATGTCGCCGACCATCAGGCGCTCTATCGCCGGGCCGCGCTGAAGCTCGCGGGGCAGGCGACGGGCACGACGGCCGAGCGCCGCGCGGGCAACGAACGGGCGAGCGATCCGGGGCTGGCCGCGTTGCTGTTTCATTTCGGCCGTTATCTGCTGATCGCCAGCTCGCGCCCCGGAACCCAGCCCGCCAACCTCCAGGGCATCTGGAACGCCGAGGTCCGGCCGCCCTGGAGCAGCAACCACACCACCAACATCAATACCGAGATGAATTACTGGCCCGCCGAGGTAGCCAATCTCGCCGATTGCCACACGCCGCTGTTCGACTGGCTGGAGCGGGTGGCGGTGCGGGGCGCGCGCGTCGCGCAAAGCTATTACGGGATGCCCGGCTGGTGCCTGCACCACAATAGTGACATCTGGGCGATGGCCAACCCGGTCGGCGAAGGCAGCGCCGCGCCGATCTGGGCCAACTGGCCGATGGGCGGGCCGTGGCTGATGCAGCATCTGTGGCAGCATTATGCGTTCGGCGGGGACCTGGCGTTCCTGCGCGACCGGGCGTGGCCGCTGATGCGCGGCGCCGCCGAATTCTGCGCGGCCTGGCTCGTCGCGGGGCCGGACGGGCGGCTGACCACCGCGCCCTCCATCTCGCCGGAGAACGAGTTCCTCGCCCCCGACGGCAAGCCCGCCTCGATCAGCACCGGCTGTACCATGGACCTGGCGCTGATCCGCGAGCTGTTCGCCAATTGCATTGCGGCCAGCGCGCTGTTGAAGACCGACACGGCCTTTGCGACGAAGCTGCGCGGGCTGGTCGAACGGCTGGAGCCCTATCGCATCGGCCACCATGGCCAATTGCAGGAATGGTCGCGCGACTTTGCCGAGTCCGAGCCGGGCCATCGCCACATCTCGCACCTCTATCCCCTGTATCCGGGCGACGAGTTCACGCCGCGCCGCACGCCCGCATGGGCCAAGGCGGTCGCGACCTCGATGCAGCGTCGCGAGGACAATGGCGGCGCGCAGACCGGATGGAGCCGGGCCTGGGCGACCTGTATCTGGGCGCGGATGGGCGATGCCGCGCGTTCGGGCCGCTCGATCGATGCCTTTTTCAAGGGCAGCACGCTCGACAATCTGTTCGACACGCATCCCTCGAACAAGGGGCCGATCTTTCAGATCGACGGCAATTTCGGGATCACCGCCGCCATCGCCGAGATGCTGCTGCAAAGCCATGACGGCGCGATCGCGCTGCTGCCCGCCCTGCCCCCGGCGTGGCGCGACGGCAGTGCCCATGGCTTGCGGGCGCGCGGCGGCGTGACTGTCGACCAGCGCTGGGCGGGCGGACAGTTGGAACAGGCCGAGCTGGTGTCTGCGCCGGGCGGTGAACTGGTCGTCCGGCTGCCCGCCGGTCGCCGGGTCCGCGCCGCGACCCGTGGTGGCAAAGCGGTTCCGATCCGTACGACGAAGGACGGCATTCGCATCGCCACCCGGGCCGGGGACCGGATCACACTGACCATCGGCGCCGCCTGACCGCGTTTCCCTATGGGCGAGATGACATAGGGTCGACCCAAGGCGAGCCCCTCCCCTGAAGGGGAGGGGTGGGTTCATTTCACGTCATCCTGCTCTACGGGCGGCGGAACTGCCAACGATCGAAGTCGAACAGGTCGTCGCCATCGCCATGGAAGACCAGGAACAGGTCATGCACGCCGTTCGCCCCGGTCACGGTGGTGGTCTGCGTCCCCCAGTCCGCGCCTTCGCCGCCGTTCAGCGCCAGCGTACCGATCTGCGGGCCGTCGACCCGGTCGAGATGGAGCGTGATCGTCGGGCGACCGCGGACCCGCGCCACGCTGGCCGCGAAGCTGGCCGCACCGCGTCCGAAATCGACGCCGCCGATCTTGATGAAGCTGCGGTCGGCGATGCGGGTGACATGGACGCTTCCATCCGCCCCGCTATCGGTCGTGACGCCCGGCGCCCAGCGATAGGGCCGGTCGCGGTCGCGGCCGATGCGCGAGGTCCAGGCGATCGTCTCTGCCTCGACCCAGCGATAGGGATCGAGGGTCGCGATCTGTGCCACGCCCTCGTCAGTCCACCAGGGCAGGCGCGGAATGGTGCCGTCGGGATTGTAGCGGAACTCGCGCAGCGTCACCGAGCGCCGCTCGTGATGGATCGGCGTCATCGCGAAGTTCAGCTCGTAATGAAAGCCGAACAGATAGCTGTGCCCCTTATAGTCGATGATGCCGGGATGGTTGCCGGTCGACGCGGCATTGGGGTCCATCACCGGCCCCTTGTGCACCCAGGGGCCGGTCGCCCGGTCGCTCATCGCATAGCCGATCCCCTCGGGGCAGCAGCTGGAGGCATAGGCCATGTAGTAATGGGGCCCGCGCTTATAGAACCAGGGGCCCTCCTGATAGTCGATCGGCTTGGCGACCTTCACGATCGCGCCGGAATAGCTGGTCATGTCGCGGTTGAGTTTGACATACCACAGGTCGGGATTGCCCCAGTAGAGATAGGCCTGGCCGTCATCGTCGATCGCCACCGTCGGATCGATCGCGCCGAACCGCGCGGCGATCAGCGGCTTGCCCAGCAGGTCGCGAAACGGCCCATCGGGCCGGTCGGCGACGGCGACGCCGATGGCCGTGTCGGGGTTTCCCGCCACGCGAACGGGCGCATAGAGATAGAATTTGCCGTCGCGCGCGATCACCTGCGGCGCCCAGGCGCCATTGTCCTGCTGCGCCCAGGCAAAGGTCTTGAGCGACGCGGGCGAGCCCCGGTCGGTCCAGTTGACCATGTCGGTCGAACTATAGAGCCGCCAGTCGAGCATCTTGAACCCGCCCGCATCATCCTCGTCATGGCCGGTATAGAGATAGACGACGCCGTCATGGACCAGTGGCGCGGGATCGGCGGTGAAGCGCGTCTGGACGATCGGATTGTCCGCGCCCGCGCTCGAGGGTGTCAGGGCTATCGCCACTCCAGCCACCATGCCCCATATCAACCGCCACTTGCCCATCATATTCCCCCTTTTTGAAACCCTTTCCTCCCCTTGCAGGGGAGGTGGCAGGCCGAAGGCCTGGCGAAGGGGTGTACCGGCCAGCGAAAGTGGACTTCTCCCACGACTGGCACCCCCCTCCACCCTGCTCGCGCATCCCCTACAGGGGCAGAAGTTCCGTAGGGCGCTCCGCCCTTAGACCGTGATGACGTTGCGTTGAACCAAGGCGAGCCCCTCCCCTTCAGGGGAGGGGTTGGGGTGGGGCCTCGCCACGGGCCGCACGCTTGCGGAGGCGCCCCACCCCCGGCCCCTCCCCTGAAGGGGAGGGGTGAATTAATCTTATGTCATCATGCTCTAGAACCGGAAGCGGACGCCCGCCGACAACAGGCTCGCCTCCCAACGCACGTCGCGCGGATAGCGCGGGTCCTTCACGTAGCTGTGGTACGGCGTGCGCAGCAGGTTGGTCGCATCCACCGTCAGGGTGACATTGTCGTTCAGATTGTAGCTGGCCGACAGGTCGAGACGCCCGACCGCGCCCGAATAGACGGTGGTGAACACGCCCGGCGCCCCGAACCCGTCCACATTGGCGCTGCGATAATTATAGGCCAGGCGCACGCTCGTCGGCCCCAGCTCATACAGGCCGATCAGGTTGAAGCTGTACTTCGACACGCCCGGCAAGGTGTTGCGTCCGCCGGTGAAATTAGCGGCCGAGGGGAGCACCTGCTCGCCGTCGATATAGGTGAAGTTCGCCTGCGCACCCAGACCGCGCAACGCGCCGGGCAGGAAGTCGAAGAAGGTGGTGCCCGCCACCTCGATCCCCTTGATGGTGCCCGACCCGGCGTTGGACGGACGGTAGACCAGGATGTCGCCGAACGGCTGGACATTGACGATCTGCGGCAGCGAATTGATGAAGCCGTTGATCTTGCGATAGAAGCCGGCGACCGACACCGACCCGGTGCGCGAGAAATAATATTCCAGCGACGCGTCGTAATTGTCCGACCGGATGGGCTGCAGGTTCGGGTTGCCGCCATTGCCGGTGTAGGAGATGTTGCCCCCGACGGTCCCCTGCGACACGGTCAGCGTCGGATTGATCTGGTTGAAACCGGGCCGCGACAGCGCCTGGGTCCGCGACAGGCGCAGCTTCAGCCGGTCGGTGAAGTGCAGCTGCGCGCTGATGTTGGGCAGGATGTCGGTATATTGGGTCGAGGAGTTGATCGGAACCAGCACTGTGCCGCCCGCCGAGGTCGGCAACTGGTTGGTACCGTTCAGCTTGTTGCGGGTCAGGATCACCCGCGCGCCGATCACGCCATCGACGGGAATGCCGATGTTGAAGGCGTAATTGACCTGCGCATAGGCGGTATAGACCTGCTCGCGCGCCTGGAAGGCGTTGAGCGGGTTGAGGTTGGGCTGCTCGGGCGCCCAGGCGGCCTGGGTCCCGGCATCCGCACCCGAACGGACCAGCGCCTGGCGGATATAGTCGCGCACGCTGTTCAGCTGCTGGTTGAACAGGAAGGCGTTGGGCGCGAACCAGCTGCGGAACTGCTGCACGTCGTCGCCCTGGAAACCCGGCTGGATCATGCCGCCCTGCGCGACGGTCGGCACCTTGTCGATCGTGTCCTTCAGGCTGACGAGCGAGGCATAACGATCGCCGTAGACCGAGCTGGCGCTGCGATCGCCATAGCGCAGCCCGAACATGAATTTCGGGAACAGCGACGAATCCGTGTCCAGCGCCAGATTGCCCTGCCACTGCCACTGGTCGCCCGCCGACCGGCTGCGATTTTCGAGCAGGCCGCGCATGTAGAAGCTGTTGGGATTGCTGAAATCGACGCCGCTGGGCGTGAAGTTGACGCCGCGCTGGTCGTTCAGCTTGACCGCCAGCGACAGCGGCGTCGCCACCTGGGTCTGGAACTGGCCCCAGTTCCCGCTGGCGATCGACTTGGTATAGGCGAGGTCGGTGGTGAAGACCGCGTTGCCCGTCTCCCACTTCGCGCCGAGTGCGCCCTGATAGGTGTCGGTGCGGCTGGTGCCGAATTCCTTCGACGGGCCATTGACCAGCCCCAGGTCGACATCGAACGACTGGAGCGTCGTACCGTCCTGCGTCAGCACCGCGTTGCGGATCGTCGGCGGGTTGCCGCCATTGGGATTGGACTGGATCGGGATGCCGAAAAAGTCGTTGGCGACCCGGTCGCGATAGCCCTGATACAGGCCATCGAGATAGATCATCAGATTGTCGGCGGGCTTCCACTGGATCGATCCGTTGACCGACGGACGCTGGCGGTTGCCGCGCCGGTAATAGAGGCCGATATCCTGCGGGAAGGTGAAGTTGCGGCCGACCGAGGCGGGCAGGATCTGCTGGTTGGCGGGCACATTGTCTTGGAAGCCCTGATAGCGGATCGAATTGAGATAGCGGGTCTGGGTGAAGGAGGCGTTGATGAGCGCGCCGATCTCGCCGATCCCGGTCTGCCAACGGTCGCTGACGAGCAGGCTGCCGATCGGATCAACCTTGCGCGATTCCGTATTGTAGACGCCGCGCGCCGCGCCTGCGATCTGGAAGCCCTTGAAGTCGAACGGGCGACGCAGGCCGACATCGATCAGGCCCGCAATGCCGCCTTCCAGATTCTCGGCGGTCGTCGCCTTGTACACCTCGACCCGCGACAGCGCCTGGGCGGGGAAGTCCTGGATCGAGACCGAGCGACCGTCGGCGGTGAAGATCTCACGCCCCTGCACTGTGGTCTGGACATTGGGCAGGCCCCGGATCAGGACGCCGTTCGCTTCGTCGGCATAGCGCGTGACCTGCACGCCGGTGACACGCGCGATCGCCTCGGCCGCGTTGTTGTCGGGGAATTTGCCGATATCCTCGGCGACCAGCGCATCGACGATCGCGTCCGAATTGCGCTTGATATTCTGCGCATTGCTCAGGCTCTGGCGGATGCCGGTCACGACGATGTCGGCGGTGCTCGTCGCGTTCTGATCGGCGGGCGCAGGCGTGACTCCGGCGGCTGCCTGATCCTGGGGCGGGGCCGCGTCCTGCGCCTGGGCGGGCGCGGCCAGCGCGACCGCCATCATCGTCGAAACCGAGGCGAGCAGCGCGCCGATCTTATGCTGTTTCATGGAAAACCCCTCCTGAGACTGTATCTAAAAACGTTTACGGTCGGTGGTTGAAAAAACCCCGAGTCAGCCCGCCTTTACGGGTCCGGGCTCAGGGCAGCGGCGTGATGGCGATCCGGTCGATATTGGGTGCGTAGCGCGAGCGGAGCTGGACGCCCGGCCAGGTCTGCGACGCATAGGTGCGCCCGTCCCAATTGGGTTGTTCCTCGCCCGCAATGCGGATGGTGTTGGCGCCCGCCTTCAGGACGACCGGCACCGTCATCTCCCACCAGTTGTTGGCGTTGAAGCTGTGCGGCGCGCTGACCAGCATGGGCTTTCCGCCATTGACGGAGATGCGCGCGATCCGGGCCAGCGGATCGGGATTATAGTGCGTCGCCTTGGCCTGCTCCTCGTTAGAGAAGCGCAGGGTCAGCGCATAGGTCCCGGCGCGCGGGACCGCCACCCTGGGGAAGGTCAGCGTGTTGCCGTTGCCGGGCGCGCCGCCAATGTCGAACACCGCCCGGCCGCCGCTCGCGCGCGAGGCCGCGCCGATCCGCGCGGTTCCGGCGACCTGGGCATCCTCCGCCTCATAGAGATAGGGCGCGGGGCCGTTCTCGGGCGTCACCGACAGGCCGCGAACGGCCGACGATCCCGTGGCGGTCAGCACCACCTTGTTGATCCCCCCGAGCAGGAAGGCGCGGCCCTTCGTTTCCCGGCCGTTGACCGTCATGTGCACCGCGCCGCCGCTGACCTCGGGGGTCAGGCGCGCCAAGCCATCCTTTGCGGCATAGACCCAGAAGGTCGCACGGCCGCCCTTCACCACCGCGTCGGCCACGTCATAGCGGGCGACCGTCGCGGCGGGATCGGCGGCGGTCAGGGTGATGCGGTCGACCATCGCATTGCCTTGCGTCCGCCGGGTGCCGTCCAGGCTGCGGGTGGCGAGCGTCAGGATGTGGCGACCGCGCGTCAGGTGGACGACCGTATCGACATGATCGAGCACGGCGGGCTTGTAGCCCAAAGGCAGGAACAACTCGCCCTGCGGCTTGCCGTCGATCCGCAGGAAGACGTTGGTCGCCCCCTGCGGCTCGACCAGCGGGTCCTTGTTGAAGCTGCTGGCGAGGACGCTCAGGTCGTAGCGACCGTCGCGCGGCACATCGACCGCGAAGTCCAGCGCGGCATCGGCGCCGGTCTTGAACCCCTCGACCAGATAGCCGTTCGAGACATGGAAGCGATCGACATGATCGGGCGAGCCCTCCGGCCCGCGTACGGTCAGCCCCTGCCCCTGCCGGCTCGCCTTCTCCGCCTCGTAATCCTGCCGCCAGCGTGGGGTCACGGCGGCGGGGCGCACGCCCTGGCCGGGCGACAGGACCAGCTCATAGGCCGCCTCCTCGCGCAGCGCGGGCCAGCCGCCCTGGCCGAAGGTCAGGTCGACCTGCCCGTCCTTCACCGGCACGATCCGGTCGCCGATCACCTCCGGCGGCGGGGAGTCGCCGAGCTGTCCGGTCCAGTCGATCTCGCGCACGCGCACGCGCACCGTCTCGCCGAAGCCGGCGGGCACATGGGTCAGCGCGATGGTCGCGTCGCCCGACTTGCCGCCGAACAGCAACCGCATCTGGTCGCGCGCCGGGTCGAGCGTCGCCACGCCCTGCAAGGTGTAGCTCTTGTCGGGATGCGGCGGGGTGACCGCCAGCGTGTGGCCGCTCATCGTCGCATAGGCGTTCAGCAGCCACCATTGCCCGTTGCCGCGATTGGCCTGGACCGCAGAGTCGCTGAGATTCCCGTCGATATTCCAATAGGCGATGTCCGCATCGACCTTGGAATCCTCGATCGCGGCCACCCACTGCACCATCTGGCCGGGAACCGAGGTGTGATAGTTATAGGCATATTCGTTGATGTTCACCGGCAGATGGCGGCCCTGCCATTTGGTCCCGGCGAACAGCTTGTCCTCCCATTCGCGGTACTTTCGTACGCTGGTCCGCACCGCCGCCGGGTTGCTGAGTTCGTGCCAGGTCACGATGTCGGGCATGGTGTCGGCGGCGATGGCATGGCGCAGGAAGCCTTCGACTTCCGGATAGAGGATGCTGGTGTTCGGCCCCGCGATCCGCGCGCCGGGCAGTTCCTGGCGGATCATCCGTACCGCCCGGTCCCAGGCCTCGTTGAAGGCGGTCGGGTCCTTCTGCCACGGTACGCCGTTACAGCTCTTGTCCCCTCCTGAGAACATGTTGCCGTCGGGCTCGTTGAAGGGGACGAAGGCGATGCGGTCGCGATAGCGCGGCGCCATGCCCTTCACCTGCCGCACCTGCGCGCGCAGCTTTTCGATATAGTTGGTCACCGACTGGGCGCAGTCCCCGGTCTTCCAGTCATAGGGGAATTCGCGGTTGATGTCGGTCATGTAGATATAGGTGTCGCCGCCCGAGGCATCGGTGAGCAGCGTCGAGACCTCCAGCGCGTCGGCGCCGGGATGCTGCGGCCCGTCCTGCGCCTTGGTCGACACGGTACGCAGCCCGATCCCCTCGACCAGATTGGGATGCGGCAACCGCGCATCGTACAGGCCGTAGAGCGTGCCCGAGGCCCCGCCATGGAAGGGGCCGGTATCGCTGGCCAGGTCGACCGTCATCCGCTCCTGCGCGAGGGCGGGCATCGCGACCGAGCCGAGCAGGGCGGCGAGAAAGAGCGGGGCGGTGCGGAAGGGCTGGGCCATCAGGGGTTCCGGGATAAGAGTCATGCGGTGCGCGCGGCGGTCATCTGCGCGATGGTCGCGCGGTTCAGGATCAGGCGGGAAATCGCAAAGGCCAGCGCCAGGTGCATCAGGCCGGGGATGACGGTCGACAACATGCGGATGCCGGTCAGCGACACCGGCGTCTGGTTGCCCGCCCCCGCCTTGTAGGAGACGAGGACCAGCACCCCGCTGATGAGCGCGCCCGCCACCGCCCAGGCCAGCTTCACGAAGAACTGGTTGAAGGCAAAGCTCATGCCCGAGGAGCGCATCCCCAGCTTCCACTCGCCATATTGGTCGGCGAGCTGGATCAGCGTGAAGTGCAGCGGCAGGGTGCAGCCGAGCACGATGCAGCACAGGCCGACCAGCACCAGCCACAGCGTCGGATAGTCGCCCGGCACGAAGAAGGCGGCGAAATGCCCGGCGACCAGGATCAGGTTCACCCAGATATAGATGCTGCGCACGTCATAGCGCCGGGTAAAGGCCTGCACCACGATCGAGCCGAGGAACCCGCCCGCCGTCGCGGTGCCGAAGAACAGCGCCTGATAGGTGGTATCGCCCTTCAGCACATAGGTGATGAAATAGAGCGCCGCGCCGCCCTTGGTGTTGAAGATCGCGATCAGCAGCAGCGTCATCAGGAAGGTCCAGCGCAGCTGGTCGTTCTTCAGCGTGTTGGTGATGGCGAGCTTGAGCGGCACCTCGGCCGTGTCGGCGGCCACCACCCGCTCGCGCACGAACAGGAAGCAGATCAGGAACATGATGACGGCGCCGCCGCTCAGGATCGCCACCCCGTCGCGATATCCGCGCGCGATGTCCGCGCCGCCCAGATGGCGCACCAGGATCGGCAGGCCGACCGAGACGCAGAAGGACGCGATCGCCACCATCGCGAAGCGCACCGATTGGCACGACACGCCCTCCCGCTCGCTGTCGGTCATCCGGGTGATGAGCGCGCAATAGGGCACGTTGTTGAGCGAATAGGACAAAGCGAGCAGGAAATAGGTGATCGCGGCATAGGCGACCTTGCCGTCATAGCTGAAATCGGGGGCCTGGAAGGTCAGGAAACAGCTCAGGCCCACCGGAATCGCGGTCCACAGCAGATAGGGGCGGAACCGCCCCCAGCGGGTCGTGGTCCGATCGGCCATGATCCCGATCAGCGGATCGGACACCGCGTCGAAGATGCGCAGCGACAGGAACAGCACGCCGACGATGCCCGGCGCCAGGCCGAAGACGTCGGTATAGTAGAAGGTCAGGAAATTGGCGATCAGCCCGGTGACGATCGTGCCCCCCGCGTCGCCGAAACCATAGCAGATCTTCTCGACGAACGGGATGCGGGAGGCTTGCGCATCACCGCGCCGTCCCTCCTGACCATCCCCGACCTGTGCCGCTGTCGCCACGTCCTTCTCCTTTGTCGTCCGGCCCGCCTTTTGACGGTGTCGTTCAGTCGTTTTCCTCGAAAGCCTGCGCCACCCCGGCATCGTCCCGGACGAAGACCGGAATCCGCTCGACCGGCGCATGACAGGTCACGTCACCGCCGCCCTCGATCCGCTCGCCGGTCCAGGCATCGCGCCAGACGCCCTCGGGCAGATAGACGCTGCGTTCGGCAACCCCCTCCTCGGTCACGGGGGCGACCAGCAGGTCGGGGCCGAACATATATTGATCGTCCACCGTCCAGCAGCGCCGATCGGCCGGATAGTCGTAAAACATCGGCCGCATCAGCGGATCGCCGCGCTCATGCGCCGCACGCATCAGCCCTGCGACATAGGGCCGCAGCCGTTCGCGCAAGGCTGCATAGCGGCGCAACACCGCAAAGACCGTCTCGCCAAAACTCCACAGTTCATTGCCCGCGCCCGTGTCGCACTGGGCCACGCCGTCGCGGAACGGCTCGGACGGAGGGGTCACGGGGTCGCGGTGGCCGTGCATCCGCAGGACGGGGGTGAAGACCGCCCATTGGAACCAGCGGATCATCAACTCGTGAAAGGCCGGGTCCTCGACATCGCCGCCATGGAAGCCGCCGATATCGGTCGTCCACCACGGGATGCCCGCCAGCCCCATGTTCAGCCCGGCGCTCAGCTGGTTGCGCATCGCCTCGAACGAGGAATGGATGTCACCCGACCAGACGAGCGCGCCGTAACGCTGGCTGCCCGCCCAGGCGCAGCGGATCAGGCTGACGATCTCGGTCTCGCCCTCCGCGGCCAGGCCGTCGTAAAAGGCCTGCGCGTAATGCAACGGATAGGCGTTGCCGATCTCCAGCACACTGCCGCTGTGATAGCGATAATTATCGAAGTCATAGGCGCTGTATTCGGGCTCGGCCTCGTCCAGCCAGAACAGCGCCACGCCCTTGTCGCGGTAATTCCGCTTCGCCCGGTCCCACAGAAAGCGGCGCGCGCCGGGATGGGTGACGTCGATGAAGCGGGTATTGCCCAGAAATTCCTGCTGCACGTCCAGCCCACGGATGGAGCGCACCAGATAACCCTTCTCGACCATCTCGCGATAATTTTCCGAGCGGTGATCGACCGTCGGCCAGATCGAGACGAGCAGCTCGGTGCCCATCGCCTTCAGCTCGGCGGTCATCGCGGCGGGATCGGGCCATTCGCGTTCGTCGAACCGCCAGTCGCCCTGCACCGGCCAGTGAAAGAAGTCCGCGACGATCACCGCCAGTGGAATGCCGCGCGCATGATAATCGCGCGCCACCGCCAGAAGCTCATCTTGCGTGCGGTAGCGCAGCTTGCTCTGCCACAGCCCCAGCGCATAATCGGGCATCATCGGCACAGTGCCCGTCACCTGCGCATAGTTGCGCACGATGTCGGCGGGCGTGTCGCCCGCGGTGATCCAGTAATCGATCTCGCGCGCCGCCTCGGCGGTCCAGGTCGCGCCGTTGGCGGCGAAATGGACTGCGCCGACCGCGGGCATGTTCCACAACAGGCCATAGCCATGGCTGGAGACGACGAAGGGCACGCTGGCCTGGGAATTGCGCTGCGCCAGTTCCAGCGTGCATCCGGCCAGGTCCAGATTGGGCTGCTGATACTGGCCCATGCCGTACAGCCGTTCGCCCGGCTTCGCCTCGAACCGAACGGTGATGCGTGCGGCGTCGCCGGTCAGCGGTTTGAATTCGCGTCCCGCCAGTCCCAGCGCGCTGATCGTGCGTACCTCGTCGGTGCCGACCGTCCAGAATTTGCTGATCGTGTCGCGCTGCCGCCACTTCTCCTCCAGCAGCAGCTCGCCGCTTGCGTTGAGGAAACGGACTCGGCCCTGCAGGTCGACCTCGGCGGTGATCCGGCCTTGCGTGATGCGCGCGGTCGCCCCGTCGCGGGTGACGACCGGCATGGCCTGCGCGGCCGCATCGCCCGGCAGCAGTGCCCCGGCCCGCGCCCCCGAGTCGGCAAAGGGCGACGCGCGCAGGCGCAGGCCATCGGCCCCATGCGCCTCGATCCGCAACCAGTCCCCATTATAGGTCCACGCGATGGCGCGGTCTTCCAGAACAAGCGTGTCCAAAACGACGCGATCCTCTCCATGCCATTCTTTGGTGTCCGTAAACGTTTACGGGTTTCGGCCCTTCGCGGTGTCCTGTCAATGATTTTGTTGGTCATCGACCGGCGGGGGACTTGTGCGAAACCCGTCGCGCCGCGACTACGGGCACATGGACATACGCGAACTTGCGCGCCACCTGGGGCTGTCGATCGGCACGGTGTCGCGTGCGCTCAATGATCGCAAGGACGTCAGCCCGGCGACCCGAAAGCGGGTGGTCGAGGCGGCGGCGAAGCACGGCTATATCCCCAACCAGTCGGGGCGGACGCTGCGCAGCGGGCGGACGGGCACGGTCGGCTTCATGCTGACGCTGGAACATGACAGCGCGATCCACGGCGATCCCTTCTTCATGGCGCTGCTCGAAGGTTTGCAGAACGGCCTGAGCGAGCAGGACCTCGACCTCGTGGTGCTGCTGGCGCGCAAGGGCGAGGATGCGCTGACCTTCCTACGCCGCCATGTCTCGCGCGGGACGGTCGATGGCTGGGTGCTGTCGGGTACGCAGCATGAGGATCCGCGCATCCCCTTCCTGCTCGACCGCAACATCCCCTTCGTCGCGCTGGGCCGCACCGCGATCGATCGCGACCATGCCTGGATCGACCTGGATTTCGAGGGCGTCGTGGCCGATGCGATGACGTTGCTGACCCAGGCGGGCCATCGCCGCATCGGCCTGGTCGCGCCCCCCGCGACGATCAACAACAGCCATATCGTCGTGGAACGCTATCGCCACGCGCTCGCGCAGGCGGGCATCGCCTATGACCCGATGCTCGTCCATCACGGCGAAACCGACGAGAGCGATGGGGAGGCGACGGCGAGCGAGCTGATGGCCCTGTCCGACCGGCCGACCGCGCTGCTGCTGATGGGGGAGACGGCGCCGGTCGGGGCTTACCGCGCGCTCCGTGGCCTGGGGCTGGAGCCGGGTCGCGACGTCGCGGTGATCGGTCTGCGCGACAACCCCGCCTGCCGCGCGCTGTCCCCCGACCTGACCTGCTTCTCGCTGGAACTGGGCGATCTGGGCCTGGCGCTGGCACGCGGGCTGGTTGCGATGCTGCCCGGCACGTCCGTCCGGGCAAGCCAGCCGGTCCAGACCTTGTGGGAGATGACGCTCCGCCTGGGGCAGAGCCATCAGGCCCGACCCTGAACGGCGCGACCCCGGCGGACAGCAATATTTTGTTACTTTCACGGCCATGCAGCGTTGTCGAAGGACTGTCTGTCCGAGGTACCGTTACACATGCCCCTGCCCGCCGATCGTCGTTCTCTTCTGGAATCCCGGCGCACGCTGAAGATGGCGCGGTCCGCCCATGCCTATGTTCGCGGCAACACGGCGAAATTCTACGAATGGCTGGCGGCGTCCGACGCGGCGCGACGCGTTCCGAAGGGACCGGCCGTCTGGATCTGCGGCGATTGCCATCTCGGCAATCTGGGGCCGATCGCCGATGGCGAGGGTTCGGTAGAGATTCAAATCCGCGATCTCGACCAGGCGGTGATCGGCAATCCCGCGCATGACCTGATCCGACTGGGCCTGTCGTTGGCCACCGCCGCGCGCGGCTCCGACCTGCCCGGCGTCGTCACGATGCGGATGATGGAGGCGATGATCGACGGCTATACCGCCGCACTCCACGATCCGACGGGCGGCGAACCCGTCATCGAATCGGAAGTCGTGCGCAGCGTCGAGCGCGAGGCGCTCGGCCGACGCTGGCGCCATCTGGCGAAGGAGCGCCTGGATGCGGTCGAGCCGCGCCTTCCGCTCGGCAAGAAGTTCTGGGAACTGGCGCCCGAGGAACGCGACGCGCTGACCGCGCTGTTCGCCGACGAACGGGTCGGCGCCATGGTCCTGTCGCTGAAGGGCAAGCCGCGGGACCGCGAGGTCCGGCTGGTCGACGCCGCCTATTGGATGAAGGGATGCAGCTCGCTCGGCCTGCTGCGTTATGCCGCGATCGTCGCGCTCCGGACACGCAAGGGCAACTGGTCCTATGCGTTGATCGACCTGAAGGAAGCGACCGCCTCGATCGCCCCGGCGGCGCGCGGCGCGGACATGCCCCGCGATCATGCCGAACGTGTGGTGACGGCGGCCCGGCACCTGTCCCCGTATCTCGGCGCGCGGATGATGCCCGTCACGATGCTGGACCGCTCGCTGTTCATCCGCGAACTGACCCCGCAGGACCTGAAGCTGGAGGTCGAGCAGTTCAGCCAGGGCGAAGCCGTCCGCGCCGCCCGCCACCTGGCCTTCGTCGTGGGAACGGCCCATGGCCGCCAGATGGACGAAGCGACCCGCGCCGGATGGCTGGCCACGCTCGAGGCGGATCGTCGCGGCGGGCTCGATACGCCGTCATGGCTGTGGGAAAGCGTCGTCGCCCTCTCGGGCAGCCACGAGTCCGGATATCTCGACCACTGCCGACGTTACGCACTGGCCGCCTAGAACAAGATGACATGATATGAACTCACCCCTCCCCTGAAGGGGAGGGGCCGGGGGCGGGGCGCCTCCGCAAGCATGCTGCCCGTGGCGAGGCCCCACCCCAACCCCTCCCCTGAAGGGGAGGGGCTCTCCTTGATTCAACGCAACGTCATCACGGTATAGCCGGGCAGGCCAGGGATCCTGCCCGGCGCAACGTCTTGGTCGGCCCCTTCCTTTCCACGGGATGACTGTTGGAATCGGTCGACGTACGTCGCCTGAAAATGCGTCATCGCAGGGCTCAGGCCTCGTTGGTCAATCGGGTGACATGGCCTTGCGCCAGTCCCGGTATCCGATGACCGCCAAGCCGATCATCACCGCGTACAGCCCGGCGGTCAGCATCAGGCCCTTGAAGACGAACATCCCGACATAGACGATGTCGACCGCGATCCAGAGCAGCCAATTCTCGCGGTGCCGCCGCGACGTCCAATATTGCGCGACCAGGCTGAAGCTGCTGAGCGTCGCGTCCAGCCATGGCAGGGTCGCATCGGTATGGCGGCTGGTGAACCAGCCGATCGCCAGCGCGCCCAGGCCGCCGACCGCCAGCCCCGCCATGGCCTTGGCCCGCGACAGCGGCTTGACGACGACCGCGCCGGTATCGGCCCTGTTCCGGCGCCAGACGATCCAGCCGTAAAGGATGCTGAGGCCGAACACTGCCTGCAACGCCATGTCCGCATAGAGCCGCACGTCGAGGAACAGCTTGAAGTACAGCGCGCAGGCGACGAGGTTCAACGGCCAGCACAGCATGTTGCGCCGCGCCGTCAGCCAGATCGCCAGAAAGCTGATCGCGACCGCCATGCCCTCCAGCGGCGTCATGACAGCCCCGCCCCCGCGCGCAAGGAAGCGAGGAAGTCGCGCCCCGCCCGCGACCCAAACCAGTCGGCATGTCCCAGCAGATACCCCTCCCACGCCAGCAGCGCCGCGTCGGAATCGTCGACCACCCCGGCGAAATAGTCGATCTCCGACAAGGCGAATTCGACATGCACCAGCGGCAGAAGGCGAAGGACCGTTTCCCTCATGGCGGCGTCCAGCGGGCCGATCGCCTCATACCCCGCGATCAGGGACAAGGCGGCGGCCGGGTCGGCAATGTCCTCGTCCCGCCCCTCCCCCAGGTCCAGCCAGGCAAAGGCGGTTCGCTCGATCGCGGTCGCCAGGTCATGCGCCGCACAAGCCCGGTCGGCCAGCCCGAAGTCGAACACCGTCTCGACCATGCCGTTCGCCGCCCAGAGCAGGTTGGAGGGATGCCAGTCATTATGCGTCCACAAGGGCGTCTGACGGGCCAGAAGCGATGCCAGCCCGTCGTCCGCCGCCGCGAACAGCGACGCCAACCGCCTCCGCCACGACCGTTTCTCCAGAAACGCGGCCAGGGCCGGGCGGGCCCGGACATACGCCTCGGCCGCTGCCATCGGATCGGGGGCGGGCAGGATGGAGAAGCTGGCGACCAGCGGCTGTACGCGGCGGGCGGGGGCCTCATACCCCCGGGCGGCGCGGTGCAGCTTGGCGAGGGCGGCCCCGGCGGCCCGGGCATGGCCATCGGCGCGGAACGGCGTCCAGGACGGCTGATCCCGGTACAGATCCGCCCCGGCCGACTGGCGGTGGAGCTCATAGGTCCCCTCGCCCAGCGCGACCGCACTGGCGCCCTCTGCCGTGCGCAGAAGCTCGGGCACCGGCATTCCGGCGGCCGCGAGATGCGCGATGAAGCCATGCTCCTCCGCCAATCCCTCGACGCTCCGCACCCTGCGGTCGTGCCGTTTCAACAGCAGCATATCGTCGCGGCTCTGGATCAGCGTCGCGGCGGAAAAGGGACGCGGCGAATGCCAGTGCAGCGCCTCGATCGGGGCCGCGCCCGGAAAGAGAGCCAGCACCGCTGCCGCCTCGTCGGGCGTGATCGCGGGCCAGGTCGGCGCCTCCAGCGCCAGCCCCATGCCGTGGACGCGATGCTCGCCGACCGGATCGCTCATGCTCAGAAGGCGCGCGACACGGTGGCGACGACCGCCGCACCGCCGCCGATATAATAGGCCGGAGCATTGCCCGCGATGACCGTACCCCCGCGCCCGATCGTATCGCGGGCATTGGTCGTCACCGCCTGAACCCCCGCCAGGACGTGCGGGTCGGTGACGTTGATCGCGTTGATCCGCAGGTCGGTGCGCTTGCCGTCAAGCCAGTCCGCCAGATGAACGCCGATCGCCAGGTCCAGCGTCGCATAGCCGGGAATGCTCTCGTCATTCATGAAGGTCGCATATTGGCGACCGACATATTTGCCCGCGATGCTGCCGAACAACAGCCCGTCGTCATAGGTGCCGCCGCCGCCGATCTGGAATGTCGGGCTCGACACCGCGCGCTTGCCCCGTGTCGGCAGGAAATCCGCGCCGACCGGCAGGTCGTCGTCGATCCGCGCGCGCAGATATTCGCCCGAGACATAGATGCTGACGCCCTTGGCCGGGCGATAGTCGATCTCGCCATCGACGCCGTAGGAGGTCTGCCCCCCGACGTTCAGCGACGAATTGACCAGCGCGCCGCCATTGTCGACCACGGTCCCGAGCTGGCGGTTGCGGAATTTATAGTGGAAGCCGGTCAGGGACGCCGACAGGCTGGGGCCGATATAGCGATAGCCCAGTTCCTGCGACACCGAATACTCGTTCTTCAGCGCGTTCGTGCCGCGCGTCGTGACGACCCCGCCATAATAGCTGTCGTATAGCGTGAACTCGTTGGGCGCGCGGAAATTGGTGGTGATGTTGGCGAACAGCTGCTGCCGGTCGTCGATCTCGTAATGGACGGCGGCACGGGGCAGCGCGACGAAGCTGTCGCGGCGAACCGCGCTCTGCGGCCCCGGCAGGTCATTGCGGCCGTTGCGCAGCAGGTTGACGCCCTTGAAACCGACATCGACGGTCAGGCGCGGGGTCAGCGCGATGCTGTCGGCCAGGAAGACGCTCTTCGTCACGGTGACGGTGCGCTGGTTCTCATAGGCGAGCAGGCGGCCGTCGGCGGTGCGGATCGCCCTGCTGCGATAGCCCCAGCGGTCGGCCGGGCGGCCCTCCGCATCGACCGACGTATAGGTCTGCGTCACCCGGTCGGTGCCATAATCGAACCACAGCCCCGCCGTCAGCCGGTGGATACCCGCCTGCAAGGTCAGCCTGGCGACCTGCCCCAGCCGCATCTGGTCGCCGGTATAATTGCCCAGCACCGTCGCCACGCCGGCCACGGCACCGGGCAGCGCGATCGGATCGGCCAGCTCCTCATTGCCCAGGAAATTGCCGCTCGTCGCCAGCTGCGTGCCATAGGGCGAGTTGCCATAGCCGAACTGGAGATAGCTGGTGCCGTCGAACGTCAGCCGGTCGTCCAGCACCAGATGCACCGGCGCCGAGGCATAGAGGTTGCGGAAGGGCGCGCGGTACAGCTGCCAGTAATTGGTGTCGCCCGGCGTGTAGCGCGCGTCGTAATTGAACCCGCGCCCTTGCGCCTGCCACTCCGCCAGCGTCGGGCTGGGATAGCTGGAGGAATTGGCGTTGTTATAGGATAAAGCCAGGCTGGCGCGGTTGCCATTGCCCCATTCGCGCAGCAGCTTGGCGTCGATATGCTGGCGCGTATCGAAGCCCGCACCGCGCCAATTGTCCGCACGCGTGCTGGAATAGGACAGGAACGCCTTCAGCCCGCTATTCCCGATCTCCCCCGTATCGACCCGAGCGAAGACCCGGCGCAGGCCATAGGACCCCAGCGCCACATCGGCGAGCAGCTGGCGCGTCGCTTTGGGATCGTCGAGCGTCAGCGACAACAGACCGCCCGCACCGACGACCGTCGGCGCGTCGATATTCACCGATCCCGGCGACAGCGCGATCCGGCGCAGATTTTCGGGGTCGGCGAATTGCGACGGATAGGCGTAATAATAGCCGATATCGTTCTGCGGCGCGCCCTCCATCAGCACGCCAATCTCGTCCTGCCCCAGGCCGCGCAGCGTCAGGCTCGAACTGGTCGACAGGCCATACGGATCGCTGGAGGCGACGGTCGCGCCGGGCAGCAGGTTGACCAGCTGAAACGCGTTCTGGGTCGGCGCCTGCTTGACGATGAAGTCGGCCCCGACCTCGCTCACCGCATGGGGATCGGTCTGATCGGGCAGCAGGCCTTCGGGATCGCGGTGGCCGATCACGCGGATATCGGCCGGGGCGTCGGCACTTTGCTGCGCTGCGGCCGCCATGGGCCACGCGGTCGACAACAGCAGGACACCTCGGCCCATCAGCTTGCATTGGCGGAAAATCGCAACCGGCATCGTCTGTACGTCCACTTCACACGGAGGGACGACGACAGGAGCGCCACCCCTCCCTACGCCGGTATGAGCCGGATCAGGTTCAGCGGGTCATGGGCTGCTGCCCACCTCTCAACCGCGCATCAGCGGCCCCCCGGGGATAGCGCCGTCTAGGCGGTTATGCGGCAGGTGCAAATGGTTATCGCAAGGGGAATGGATTCGAAGAGGGCGAATGGCCAGCCGAAGAACCGCGTCGCGATCCTGAGCCATCGCTATCCTCCGGGGCGGAGGGAATGTGCCGCGATAGCGGAGGTCGCCGAGAGCGAAACCCGACCCATTTGAGTGCGCGAAAAATTTTGAGACGTGGCGGAGCGGGAGGGATTCGAACCCTCGATACGGTTTTGCCGTATACTCACTTTCCAGGCGAGCGCCTTCGACCACTCGGCCACCGCTCCGCATGAGTCCATGCCTGGAACACGCGCCCCTAATGCGCTTCCTCGCGCCGCGCAAGCGATTGCGTGGGGGCCGGGCGTGATGCAGTCTGCCGTCATGACGATCGCGCTCTTGCTCGCCGCGCTGCTGGCGCAGGCTTCGCCCTCCCCCGCTCCGGCCGTGCAGCCGGGCGATCCCTTGCCCGGCGACTGGATCGCGGTGCCCGATGACGAGCTGCTGGTCTTCACCCTGGCCAATGGACGGACGGTGACGCTGCGGCTGGCACCGGGGCAGGCGCCGGTCCATGTCGCGAATATCCGGGCGCTGGCGCGGGCGCATTGGTGGGATGCGGGGACCAGCGTCTACCGCGTGCAGGAGAATTACGTCGCGCAATGGGGCGACGCGACCGAAAAGAAGCCGCTGCCGACCGGCGTCGTCGCCAATCCTCCAGCCGAATATGATCGCGCAGGGGCGAGCGCGGTGGCGCGGCTGAGCAAGGCCGACCCCTATTCGACCTGGGATGGCTATAGCCGCGACGGCTGGCCGCTGGCGGGCAATGCGACGCGCGAGTGGATTCCGCATTGCTATGGCATGGTCGGCGTCGCACGCGATCTGGCGCCGAGCACCGGGACGGGTGCCGAATTATACACCCTGATCGGTCATTCGCCGCGCGGGCTGGACCGCAATGTCGCGATCGTCGGCCGGGTGGTCGACGGGATGGATGCGCTGTCCACCCTGCCGCGCGGGACAGGCGATCTGGGCTTCTACAAGGACGAAGGGCAACGCGTACCGATCGTGTCGGCCCGGCTGGTGAGCGACATGCCCGCCGCCGAGCGCCCGCATTTCCAGTATCGCGAGACGGTGTCGCCACGCTTCGCCGCGTGGATCAAGGGGCGGGAGAATCGGAAGAACGACTTCTTCACCATGCCTGCGGGAGGTGTGGATATCTGCGCGGCCTTGCCGCCGGTTCGGAAGACACCCTGAGGTTGGCGTCGGGGCGTGGCCTTCGACTTCGCTCAGGCTGAACGGAGGTTTGCGGCGAGTGGCCCTGCTCCCTCGCTCAGCTCAGCCTGAGCAAAATTGAAGGCCAAGGGAAGACGGGGCCGCTTAAACAGCGGCCCCGCCCCATATCACGCCGCCTTCTTGCCCGGTTCGATCCGGTTGGCGACCAGATGATCGACCACCGCCGGATCGGCCAGGGTCGAGGTGTCGCCCAGCGCATCGACCTGGTTCTCGGCGATCTTGCGGAGGATGCGGCGCATGATCTTGCCCGAGCGGGTCTTGGGGAGAGCGGGCGCGAATTGCAGCGCGTCGGGGGTGGCGATCGGCCCGATCTCGCGCCGGACCCACTGGACCAGCTCGGCGCGGAGCGCCTCGTCCTCTTCGACACCGGCGTTCAGCGTGACGAAGGCGTAGATGCCCTGCCCCTTCACGTCATGCGGCATGCCGACGACTGCCGCCTCGGCGACCTTGGCATGGGCGACCAGCGCCGATTCGACCTCGGCGGTGCCCATGCGATGGCCCGAGACGTTGATGACGTCGTCGACCCGGCCGGTGATCCAGTAATAGCCGTCCTCGTCGCGGCGGCACCCGTCGCCGGTGAAATATTTGCCCGGATAGGTGGTGAAATAGGTCTGGAAGAAGCGGTCATGATCGCCCCAGACGGTACGCATCTGCCCCGGCCAGCTATCGGCGATGACCAGATTGCCCTCGACCGCGCCGTCCAGCACCTTGCCCTCGGCATCGACGATCTGCGGCAGGACGCCGGGCAGCGGCAGCGTGGCCGAGCCGGGCTTGAGCGCCACGGCGCCAGGGATCGGCGCGATCATGTGGCCGCCGGTTTCGGTCTGCCACCAGGTATCGACGATCGGGCAGCGCCCCTCGCCGACCACGTTGTAATACCATTCCCAGGCTTCCGGGTTGATCGGCTCGCCCACCGACCCCAGCACGCGAAGCGACGAGCGGTCGGTCTTCTTCACCCAGTCGTCGCCCTCGCGCATCAGCGCGCGCAGCGCGGTCGGCGCGGCATAGAAGGTCGCGACCTTGTACTTGTCGACGATCTGCCAGAAGCGGCTGAAATCGGGATAGTTGGGCACGCCCTCATACATCAGCGTCGTCGCGCCGTTCGCCAGCGCGCCATAGACGACATAGCTGTGCCCCGTGACCCAGCCCACATCGGCGGCGCACCAGAACACCTCGCCCTCGCGGTAGTCGAACACATGCTGGTGCGTATAGGCGGCCCAGAGCAGATAGCCGCCGCTGGTGTGCAGCACCCCCTTGGGCTTGCCGGTCGAGCCGCTGGTGTAGAGGATGAACAGCGGGTCCTCCGCGCCCATCGGCTCAGGGGGACAGTCGGCGGATGCGGCGTCGACCAGATCGCCGTACCATTGGTCGCGGCCGTCCTTCATCGTCACGTCGACACCGCTGTGGCGGACGACGAGGACATGGTCGACCGCCACGCCGTCATGGTCCAGCGCGGCGTCGACATTGGCCTTGAGCGGCACCGCCTTGCCCCCGCGGCAACCGCCATCGGCCGTGATGACGATGCGCGAATCGCAATCGACGATCCGGTTGGCGAGGCTTTCGGGCGAGAAGCCGCCGAAGACGATCGAATGGATCGCCCCGATCCGCGCGCAGGCCAGCATCGCAAAGGCGGCCTCCGGGATCATCGGCAGATACAGGGTGACGCGATCCCCCTTGGCGACGCCCAGATCTTTCAGCACGTTGGCGAGGCGACAGACCTGCTCGTGCAATTCGCGATAGGTGATGCGGCGATCGGTGCCGGGGGCATCGCCCTCCCACAGGATCGCGACCTGATCGGCGCGGGTTTCCAGATGGCGGTCGATGCAGTTGGCGGCGACGTTCAGCTGGCCGTCGGCGAACCAGTTGATGCGGAAATCCGCCTCGTCGAAGCTGGTATCCTTGACGCTGGTGAAGGGCGTGATCCAGTCCAGCCGCTTCGCCTGTTCGCCCCAATAGCCATCCGGGTCGCTCTTCGCGGCGTCATAGGCGCGAGCATAGCCTTGCGCATCCATGGACGCGCTATCGGCCCATTGGGGAACGGGGTGAACATGGGCGCTCATGCCTGTCTCTCCTTGATCTTTGTCGCACCTTTAGCAGTCCAACATCACAATTGCCTATCGGCTCCGTGACAAAGTGCGTCCTGGGCCAAGACCGGATGACGGCGCAAAATGTCGCCACGATGACGACCCTTGGTCATAATGGCGTGGCCGCCCGCCCAAGACGAGAGGGGGGTCGTCGCGACAATTGCATCCATTCAGAGCAAGATACCGCCCACCCCCTCTATTCCTCCCGCAAAAGCAACGCTACAGCGGCAAGGGCGCCGGGTTTCGAGGGGGGACCGACCAAGCATGACCGCGACTGCCCACGACCCTGCCGACATCCCTGCCGGTTTTGCCGCTGTTCTGGCGCGCAGCGGCGAGATGGGACGGCTGATCGCCGGGCACGACTGGGCCGCGACACCGCTGGGGCCGATTTCGGCATGGCCGCAAAGCCGGTTGACCGCCATCGCCATCGCGCTGGCCTCCACGATCCCGATCGCCACGATCTGGGGCCCCGAGGGCATCCTGATCTACAATGCGGGCTATGCCGAATTTTCGGGCGACCGGCATCCGGCGATGCTGGGCGTGCCGCTTGTCGGCGTCTGGCCCGAGGCCGCGGCTTTCAATGCCCAGGTCATCGCCGAAGGGCTGGCGGGTCGCACGCTCGCCTATCGCGACCAGGCGATGCTGCTCCATCAAAACGGCAAGCCCGAACAGCATTGGCTGGACCTGGACTATACCCCTATCGCCGACGAAAGCGGCCGCCCGGCCGGAATCATGGCGACCGTCATCGACAGCAGCGCCCGGATGCGCGACCGGCAGGACCGCGAGGTCGCGCTGTCCGCCGCGCGCGAGAGCGAGGCGCGGTTCCGCAACGTCGCCGATCACGCGCCGATCATCATGTGGGTGACCGATGCCGACGGGCATTGCACCTATATCAACCGCGCCTGGCAGGTTCAGACCGGGCAGGACGTGGAGCAGGGGCTGGAGTTCGGCTGGGTCAGGATGCTCCATGCCGAGGATCGCCAGCCGGTCGAGCAGGCGTTCCGCGACGCCATCGCCGAGACGCGGAGCTTCCAGATCGAGTTCCGGCTGGCTCACACGGACGCGGGCTATCACTGGATGATGGTCTCCGCCATTCCGCGCTTCGACGATGACGGTACCTATCTGGGCATGATCGGGTCGGTCATCGACATCGACGAGCGCCGCCGGGCGGAGGCGACGCTGCGCGACGTCAATGCGGTGCTGGAACGCCGGGTGATGGAGGCGCTGGCCGAGCGCAAGCTGTTCGCCGACATCATCGATTCGACCGGCACGATGGTCCAGGTGCTGGGCTTCGATCATCGCTATCTGGCGGTCAACCGCGCCGCCGCCGAGGATTTCGAACGGATCTTCGGCACGCGTCCGCAGATCGGCCAGCACAAGGGCGAGGCGATGGCCCATCGCCCCGAAATCCTGTCGGTGATGCGCGATTACTGGACCCGCGCGCTGGCGGGCGAGGATTTCTCGGTCATCCAGGCGCTGGAGGACATGGCGGGCGAGCGGCACCATTACGAACTGCGCTTCAGTCCGCTGGTCTCCGCCGAAGGCACACCGATCGGGGCCTATCAGTTCGCAACCGACGTCTCGGAACGGCTGGCGCAGCAGGAGCGGCTGCATGACATGGAGGCGCAGCTGCGCCAGAGCCAGAAGATGGAGGCGGTCGGCCAGCTGACCGGCGGCATCGCGCACGACTTCAACAATCTGCTTCAGGTCGTCGTCGGCAATCTGGAGATGCTCGACCGATTCCTGCCGACCGACGATCACCCCCGCGCCAGACGCGCCGCGACCAATGCGATGACGGGCGCCCGGCGCGCGGCGACGCTGACCCAGCGGCTGCTCGCCTTTTCGCGGCGGCAACCGCTGGCGCCGCAATCGGTCGATGCCCGGCGACTGGTCGACGGGCTGTCCGACCTGCTGACCCGGACGCTGGGCGAGCAGGTCCGGCTGTCGGTCGAGGCCGCCCCCGATTTGTGGGTGACGGAGGCCGATCCCAACCAGCTGGAGAGCGCGATCCTGAACCTGGCGGTCAATGCGCGCGACGCGATGCCGCATGGCGGCACCCTGTCGATCACGATGAGGAACGCGACGCTGGACGGGCTGGCGACGATGGCGGCGGGGCCGGTGCCCTATCCCACCGATCCGGGCGATTATGTCGCGATCGACGTCAGCTATACCGGCACCGGCATGGACCGCGCGACGCTGGGCCGGGTGTTCGAGCCGTTCTTCACCACCAAGGAGGTCGGCAAGGGCACGGGGCTCGGCCTGTCGATGGTGTACGGCTTCGCCAAGCAATCGGGCGGACAGGTGCAGATCGAATCGCGCCCCGGCCAAGGCACCTGCGTCACCCTGTTCCTGCCACGCTTCCAGGGAGAGGCTGCCGCGCCCGTCGAGCCGCCACAACCCACCGCGCATCCCGCACGTGGGTCGGAGACGATCCTGGTGGTCGAGGACGATGCCGATGTCCGCAGCTATTCGACCGAGGCGCTGCGCGAGCTGGGCTATGACGTGGTCGAGGCGGAGGATGGCGCCTCCGCGCTGGCGCTGCTCGATTCGCCGAATGCGTCGCGGATCGCGCTGCTGTTTTCCGACGTGGTACTGCCCGGCGGGATGACGGGGGCCGACCTGGCTTCGGCCGCGCGGTCGCTGCACCCCGAGCTGAAGGTGCTGTTCACCACCGGCTATGCCCGCGACGTGATCGTCCATGGCGGGCGGCTGGATGCCGGGGTCGCATTGATTACCAAGCCGTTCGACTTCGCCGATCTGGCGGCGCGGATACGGTCTATGCTCGACGGGTAAAGGGGCGGTGGGCGTGGCGCTTGGCTAGATGCGAGCGATTGCCCCGCGCCCCGTTGATGGGATCGCCCGGCCCCCTGATGCCCCCGCCCGCGCGCTTGGCGGCATAAGAGCGTGCATCGGCCCGCTGGATCATGTCCTCCAACCCGAAGCGCCCGTCCGCGTCGACCACATAGCCCAGGCTCAGCCCGAGCGACACGACCCGTCCGTCGCCCAGGTCGAATGGCTGGGTCAGGCGCTCATGGAGACATTCGGCCAGGCGCCGCGCCGCCGCGTCATCCCCGGTCTGCAATACGATGAATTCGTCGCCGCCGGTCCTGGCGACGACCGCGCTGTCCGGCACGCATTGCTGCACCCGTGCGGCGAGCAGGACCAGCAGCCGGTCGCCCGCCGCATGGCCGAGTCGGTCATTGACGCCCTTGAACCCGTCCAGATCGAACGCATGGACCGCGATCGCGGACGGCGCGCTGCGGATCAGCGCATCGAACGCCTCGCGAAGCCCCAGCCGGTTGGCCACGCCGGTCAGCGGGTCACGCCGCGCCTGGGTCTCCATATCCAGTCGCAACGTGACCGCCCGCCGCGCCGTGGCATAGACGAAATTCACGCTTTGCAGGCCCGCGCCGACAAAGACGGCCCAGACCAGCGCAACGAACAGATATTCGCCGCCCAGCCAGAGCATGGTGGAAACGCTGGGCACGCCCAGGCACAGGATCGCACCGCTCGCGATATGCGGCCGGATCGACACCCGGGCGATCAGACCCGCGCTATAGCCGAAACAGATACATACCGGCACCAGGTGGAAGGGCGCCTGCGGCATCAGATAGGCGACGACCGAAAAGGCGCTGACCGACAGGCATACCAGGATCGTCGTCACCGCATGAATGATTTCCAGCCTTCGAACCCGGTCGATCGATGCCGCATGATAGAAGTCGCGATATTTCCGGTGATAAAGGATGACCGCGATCTTGATGAGGATGACCACGGCGCTGATGATCGTCGCGGCGAGCAGGGCGGGACTGAAGTGCTTGCCCAGGATATGCGCGCCCGACAGGATCATCATGGCGCACAGGACCACCATCGGAACAACATTGTCGGCCAGACCGGCGACGAGTTCCCGATAGACGGGTTCCGACTCTTCTCGTCGCAAATCCGGTCCTCTCTGATCGCCTGACGGCCCACGCCGCGAGACCGGCCCGTCATCGTCGACGGCCCATTAAGAGGGCAGATCGACTTGCTGGCAAGCGCCAATGTAGATCATATATTCATGATTGGCCGCTTGCCGGTAAGACCCCTGGTCGAAAAGTACCAAATTTTCATCAAGGCCTGCGAAAAAGACGCTGACAGCCGGGAAAGCAGGTTCTGGGTGATCGGATATGTCTCCGCTGTGCGAACCGGATGCGGACGGGCGGTGCATTGCGGGGGATGCTGCACGCCTCGCCACCCCCACGCACCCGAGTCGGCGGGTTGCGCGTTCAGCGCGACGGGACGAAAGGACAGGGATGGCATCGCGGTTTCGGCAATTCTGGAGCGAGGAGGAATGGTCCTTCGCTCCCCATGAGCGGCCGACCATTCCCGGCTCGCCGGGCAATTTCGATCACCCCAACCGGCGGCGCATCGCGTACGGCGTGATCGCGGTACTGATCGGGTTGACCGGCGGCCTCGGCAACGCACTGGTCCAGGTCAATACCGTGCAGTTGCAGGGCGCTTTGGGGCTCGATCCGACCGAGATCGCGTGGCTGCCCATCGTCTATGTGATGACCAACGCGTCGATCAACCTGCTGCTCATCAAGTTCCGCCAGCAATTCGGCCTCAGGCCCTTCGCGCTGCTGTTTTCCGGCCTCTACACGATCCTGGCCTTTGCCCATCTGTTCGTGCGCGATTTCGCCACCGCCATCGCGGTGCGCGGGGCCAGCGGCATGGCGGCGGCGGCGCTGTCGTCGCTGGGCCTTTATTACATGATGCAGGCGCTGCCGTCGAAATGGCGGTTGAAGGCGATCGTGCTGGGCATCGGCGTGCCGCAATGCGCCGCGCCGCTCGCGAGGCTCTTCTCGCCCGAGCTGCTCGCCATGTCGCAGTGGCGCACGCTGTACCTGTTCGAGTTCGGGCTGGCCGCGATCAGCCTGGCCGCGATCATCACGCTGCGCCTGCCGCCGACCCAGCGGCTCAAGGCATTCGAACCACTCGATTTCCTGACCTTCGCGCTTTACGCCCCCGCCATCGGCCTGTTCTGCGCGGTGCTGGGCCAGGGGCGGCTGGTCTGGTGGACGCAGGCCGCCTGGATCGGCTGGGCGCTGGTCATCGCCATCCCGCTGCTGGCGCTGGCGCTGTGGATCGAGCATCACCGCGCCAATCCGCTGCTCAACACGCGCTGGCTGGGGTCGATCGACATCGTGCGCTTCGCCATCGTCACGCTGATGGCGCGCATCGTGTTTTCGGAGCAGAATTTCGGCGCGGTCGGGCTGTTGACCACGCTGGGCCAGAATAACGACCAGTTCGGCACGCTCTTCACCATCGCCTTCGTGGCGTCGGTCGCGGGCGTGATCGCCAGTGCGGTGACGCTGGACGTGACGCGGCTGACCCATCCGGTGATGTTCGCGATCGGGCTGGTCGCCATCGCCGCCTATGCCGACAGCTTCTCGACCAATTTGACCCGCGCGCCCGAGCTGTACGCAACGCAGGCGGTGATCGCCTTCTCCACCACCTTCTTCCTCGGCCCGTCGCTGCTGTTCGGCATGACCCGCGCGCTGCAACAGGGGGCCGGGCACGTCATCAGCTTCATCGCGCTGTTCGGGATGCTCAATTCGGTGGGCAGCCTGGGCGGCACCGCGCTGCTCGGCACCTATCAGGTAGTGCGCGAAAAGACGCACAGCGCCGCCATCGTCCAGAATATCGACCCGACCGACCCGCAGGTGACGCAGCGGATCGCGGCGGGCGGCGCGCGCGTGTCGGGCGTGGTCGGCGACTCCACACTGGCGCGGGCCGAGGGTGCCGCCCTCCTGTCGCAGGCCGCCACGCGCGAGGCCAATATCCGCGCCTATAACGACGTCTTCCGCCTGGTCGCAGTGCTTGCGGCCGCCGTCACCCTTTTCCTCGCGCTGCTGACCTGGCGGCGTGCGCGCCGCGCCCGTGCGGCGGCCAAGGTGCAACCATGACCGACACGCGATCGCCCGTCTCGCCCACCCCGATGACCGAGGAAGCCGCCGCCGAAGCGGGCGTCCCGCCCCCTGCGCCCGCTCCCGTGCCGCCGCCCGCCGCCGCATCGGGCTGGCGACCGCCCTCGGGCGGGTGGCGGTCGCGCGCGCTGATCGCGCTGCTCGTCATCGGCGGCATCGCGGCGGTGCTGGCGGCGTGGCGCCTGCCGCCCTTTTCCAGCGACCTCCAGTCGACCGACAACGCCTATGTCCGTGGCCGGACGACGGTGATCGCGCCGCAGGTCAGCGGCTATGTCACCGCCGTGCTGGTCAAGGATTTCGAGACGGTGCGCGCCGGGCAGCCGCTGGTGAAGATCGACGACCGCATCTACCGCCAGCGCGTCGACCAGGCGAGCGCGCAGGTCGCGGCACAGGCGGCGACGCTTGCCAACAGCCGCCAGGCCCAGGCGTCTCGCACCGCCAGCCTCGCCGCGCAGGACGCCGCCGTCGCCAATGCCGAGGCGCAGCTGATGCGCGCGCAGGCCGACATGGCGCGGGTCAACGACCTCGTGACCGACGGCTCGGTATCGTTGCGCGAACGCGACCAGACGCTGGCCGCGCTCCGCCAGGCCCAGGCGCAGCTGCGCCAGGCCAAGGCCGCGCGCGACATCGCGCAACAGGATGTCCGCACCGTCGTGGTCGGGCGCGGCGGCCAGCAGGCGGGCGTGTCGGGCGCCGAGGCCGCGCGGCGGCTGGCGCAGATCGACCTCGCCAACACGATCGTGCGCGCGCCAGAGCACGGCCGCCTGTCCGAGGTCGGGGTGCGGCTGGGCCAATATGTGACGGCGGGATCGCAGCTGATGTTCCTGGTGCCGCCCGAAACCTGGGTCATCGCCAATTTCAAGGAGGCGCAGACCGCGCGCATGGCGGTGGGACAGCCCGCCAGCTTTACCGTCGACGGCCTGGGCAATGCCCGGCTGAAGGGGCATGTCGAGCGGATCTCGCCCGCCGCCGGGTCCGAGTTCGCGGTGCTGAAGTCCGACAACGCCACCGGCAACTTCACCAAGGTGCCGCAGCGTATCGCGGTGCGTATCCGCGTCGACCCCGGCCAGCCCCTGGCCGCGCGCCTGCGCCCCGGCATGTCGGTGCAGGCCAGTGTCGACACGGCGGGCGGGCCGAAGGTGCGATGAGACACGCCGCCCTCCCCCTCGCCGCCGCGCTGCTGCTCGCCGGGTGCATCGGCCCGCGTCCGGCCGCCCCCGCCGCCAGCGCCGTGGTGCCGCCGCCCGCCTGGCGTACCGCGCTGGGGCCGGGCAGCCCGATCGCGGCCGATTGGTGGCAGGCGTTCGGCGACGCGCAGCTGACCGCGCTCGTCACCCGGGCGCTGGCCGACAATCCCGATCTGGGCAGCGCGGCGGCGCGGATCGAGGAGGCGCGGGCGCAGGAACGACTGGCGCGTGCGCAACTCTCGCCCAACGTCACGGCGGGCCTGCCGCTGACGGAAGGACGCACCGTCAGCGCTTTCGGCACCGGGCTCGACCAGCTCGGAGCAACGCCGCTGGTCCAGGCGAGCTATGACTTCGACCTGTTCGGGCGGCTGCGAAGCGCCCGCGCCGCCGCCCGCGCACAATTGCTGGCGACCGAGGCCGCGCGCGATACCGTGCGGCTCGCGCTCGCCGCCGGGGTGGCGAGCGGCTATGTGACTCTGCGCGCACTCGACCACCGGCTGCACATCGCCGAGGAGACGCTGGCCGCGCGCGCCGACGCGCTGCGCATCGCCCGGCGGCGGGCGACGACGGGCTATACCTCCAACCTCGAGCTGCGGCAGGCGGAGGGGGAGTATCGCGCGACCGAACAGCTGGTCGCCGCCGCCAGGCTGGCCGTCACGCGGCAGGAGAATGCGCTGAGCGTCCTGATCGGCGGCGCACCGGGGACGATCCCGCGCGGTCTGCCAATCGACCGACTGGTCCGCCCGGCCATTCCCGACGGCCTGCCCGCCGACCTGCTGCGCCGCCGCCCCGACCTCTATCAGGCCGAACAGGCACTGGTCGCCGCCGACCGCTCACTCGACAGCGCGCGGGCCGCGATGCTGCCCAGCCTGGGCCTGACCGGCTCGGCGGGGGTGGCCTTTTCCAATGCGCTGAACAATCCGGTCACCCTCTTCTCGATCGGCGGCAGCGTGCTGGCCCCGATCTTCGACGCAGGCCGGTTGCGGGCGCAGGCCGATGCCAGCGCGGCGCGGCGCGACCAGGCGGCCTTCGCCTATCGCAAGACTGCGCTGACCGCGTTCCGCGAGGTGGATGACAGCCTGGCCTCCGTCCGCCGCTCGGGCGAGCAGGCGGTGGCGCTGGCCGGACAGCGCGCGGCACAGGCCGATGCGCTTCGCATCGCCTCCAACCGCTACCGTGCGGGCTATTCCTCCTATCTCGAACAGCTGGATGCGCAGCGCGGGCTGCTGACCGCCGAACTGGCGCTCGCCGAGGCGCAGGCCAGTCAGCTGACCGCCTATATCACCCTGTATCAGGCGATGGGCGGCGGCTGGTCGCCCGACGCCATCCAGGCGACGGCACGATAGATCGCGCATTCGGGGAGGGTCGCCGCAATCGCTTTCATGACCTGGAACGGTCGATGGAACACGGACACGGGGTTGCGCGCTGACGCCCCCGAACCGACACTGCCAACCGAGTGAACAATGGGAGATCCGCTATGGGCGTGAATGTGATCTACAAGACCAAGGCGACGGCAACCGGCGGCCGCGACGGCGCGGCGCGGTCGGAAGACGGCTCGGTCGACGTCAAGCTGGTCGTCCCGAAGGAAATGGGCGGCCCGGGCGGCGACGGCGCCAACCCAGAGAAGCTGTTCGCGGCAGGCTATTCAGCCTGTTTCCTGGGCGCGATGAAGGCGGTTTCGGGCAAGGAAGGCGTGAAGGTGCCGCAGGACGCCACCGTCACCGCCGAGGTCGGCTTCGGCCCGCGTGAGGAAGGCGGCTATGGCATCACCGTCGACCTGCTGGTCAACCTGCCCGGTGTCGACCGCGCCGACGGCGAAAAGCTGATGCACGCCGCGCACCAGGTCTGCCCCTATTCCAACGCGACGCGGAACAATGTGGATGTCGGCCTGACCCTCGCCTGAGCCGTCCCGCTTCACACCAATCGAGGCCCTTCGTCCCCAGCGGCGGAGGGCCTTGCCGTTTTCCAAGGACCCGATGATGACGACCCGCCCCGCCGGAACCGAGAGCTTCGCGCTCAACCAGACGATGCTGCGCATCCGCGACCCCAAGCCTTCGCTCGCCTTCTACCGGGATGTGCTGGGCATGACCCTGCTCCAGCAGCTGGATTTCGAGGAGATGCGCTTCTCGCTCTATTTCCTCGCCTATCTGGGCGAGGGTGAAACCATTCCGCAGGATCCCGCCGAGCGCGCCCGTTTCATCTTCGAACGCGAAACGACGTTGGAACTGACCCATAATTGGGGGACCGAATCGGACCCCGATTTCAAGGGCTATCACGATGGCAACAGCGATCCACGCGGCTTCGGCCATATCGGGATCAGCGTCGCCGATGTCGCCGAAGCCTGTGCGCGATTCGAATCGCTCGGGGTGAATTTCAAGAAGCGTCCGCAGGACGGCAAGATGAAGGACATCGCCTTCATCACCGACCCCGACGGCTATTGGATCGAGATCCTGTCCGCCAAGGGCATGACCGTCAGCCTTAACCCAGGTCAATAATTCAGGAAAAATCCTACGGCGTCGTGACAGTTTCGAAACGGGATATTTACCGATTCTGCCCATTATGGGCACACACGCCGGAGGGATCGTAGCCAGCTCATATCCTCCGCCGCATCCGGCGAGTGCTCCCGCTCGCCAAGGGTTTTTGGAGGATATGCCGCTATGTTGTCCTGGTTTGCCAAGACGGCACCCATTCGCCTGAAATTCGACGTGCTGACCGCCCTATACGGGGCGATCGGCGCGGTCGGACTGATAGCGACGATCGCCGCCCAGGGCAGTTTCTCCTTCTCGCTGCCCGTCATCGCGGCCGCGGTCGCCCTCGTGCTGTCGCTGGTCGCGATGCGGGTGGCCCGCAAGCTGATCTGCGACCCCTATGTCAGCAGCGTCGTGACGATGGAGCATCTCGCCGCCGGGGACGTCGATCGGGAAATCCTGTACAACGATTATAAAGACTGCGTCGGCCGCATGGCCCGCGCGATGCACGTCTTTCGCCGCCACGCCGCCGACATCAAGAAGGCGGGCGAGGCCCAGCAGCTCGTTGTCACCTCGCTGGGGCGGGGCCTGAGCGAACTTGCCGACGGCAATCTGACCGATACGATCCATACGCCCTTCCCGGCCGACTATGAAAAGCTGCGCGTCGACTTCAACCGCGCGATGGAATCCATGGGTCGCGCGATGAGCGCGGTTACGATCGCCACCCACGGCATCAATGCGGGCGCCAGCGACATCCGCCAGGCGTCGGACGATTTGTCGCAGCGCACCGAGCAGCAGGCCGCCAGCCTGGAGGAAACCGCCGCCGCGATGGACGAGATCACCTCGACCGTGCGCCAGACCGCCGAGGGTGCGAACCGCGCCAACCGCGCCGTGGCCGATGCGCGGATCGAGGCGCAGCAATCGGGCGAGGTCGTCCGCCGCGCGGTCGACGCCATGGCCGGGATCGAACGCGCGTCGAGCGAAATCTCCGAGATCATCAGCGTCATCGACGGCATCGCCTTCCAGACGAACCTGCTCGCACTCAATGCAGGCGTCGAAGCGGCGCGCGCCGGGGACGCGGGCAAGGGTTTTGCCGTGGTCGCCTCCGAAGTCCGCGCGCTCGCCCAGCGTTCGGCCGACGCGGCCAAGGACGTGAAGTCGCGAATCCTCGCCAGTTCCGAACAGGTCGAATCGGGTGTCGGCCTGGTCAGCGAGACCGGCAAGGCGCTGGAGCGGATCATCGGCCAGATCGGCGAAATCAGCACGCTGGTCGAAAACATCGCCAACTCCGCCGAGCGCCAGTCGACCGGGCTTCAGGAGGTCAACACGGCCGTGTCCGCGATGGACGGCGTGACCCAGCAGAATGCCGCGATGGTCGAACAGGCCACCGCCGCCGCCCGCTCGCTGGCGGTCGAGGCTGATGCCCTGGCCCGTGAAATCGCGCGCTTCCGGGTCGCGAATCAGCCGGGCCACGCCCCCGCCCCCGTCCAGCCGGTCCACCAGATGCAGCAGCGCGTCGCCGCCGCCGGCCGCCGAATCGCCCAGAGTGCGCGCCCTGCCCCCGCTCCCGCCGCCACCCCCATGCCGGTCCATGCGGCGCCCCAGGCGATGGGCAACGCCGCGCTGGCGGTCAGCGACGACGACTGGACCGAATTCTGATCGCCCTTGCCCGGTGCGGTCGGGCACCCGACCGGGTTCAAGGGTAAAAATCGATTAACCCACGCTTTCTTAACGACCTTTGCGCCATGCTGCGCCCCGAAACCCGCGACTGGAGTCTCGCCGTGACCGCTCTGTCCCTTGCCCCCGTGCTCGACACCGCCGCCGCCGTTCCGCTGCGTCAGGCGCTGCTCGACCTGATCGCGTCGGGTGACCCGATCACGCTCGACGGGTCGCAGGTGGCCCAGGCGGGCCAAGCCTGCCTCCAGGTGCTGGCCAGCGCGCAGGCGATGGCCGCGTCGATCCCGACCGATTTCGAACTGAACAGTCCATCCGAGCCGCTGGCTTCGATGATCGCGCTGGCGGGGCTCGACAGCCTCGTTGCCGCTGCCTGAAAGGCCTGACCCGATGAACCTCGACGAGATTCAGCAGATTTTCTTCCAGGAATGCGAAGAAGGTCTCGGCGCGCTCGAAACCGCCTTTGCCGACCTGAAGCGCGACCGCCACGATGACGAGACGATCAACACCGTCTTCCGGTCGGTCCACTCGATCAAGGGCGGCGCGGGCGCGTTCGGGCATGAGCGGCTCCAGCATTTCTCGCACCATTACGAAACGGTGCTCGACCTGATCCGCAACGGCACGCTGCCGCTCAGCGAGCCGTTGATCGACCTGATCGTCGCGGCGTTCGACACGCTGGCCGATCATGTCGCCGCCGCGCGCGGCGAGGGCGGGGTGCCCGCCGACCAGGCGATGCTCGACCGGCTGGCCGCCGCCGCCCTGGGTGAGGTCGGTGGTGCCGCTGCGACTGTCGCCGAGCCGGAACCCGTCGTCGATATCGCTTTCGCCGCGCCCACCTCCGATGTCGCGGCCGCCGCGCTGGACGATTTCGACGCGCTGTTCGCGATGCTCGAGGATCCGGCGCCCGCCGCCGAGCCCGCTGGTCCCGCCGAGTGGATCGTCTCGGTCCATCCCGGCCCGCGTGCCTTCGACCATGGCGCCGAGCCGATGCTGGCGCTGCGCGAATTGTCGCGCATGGGCGGCCGTACGCTGTCGGCCGATCTGTCCGAGCTGCCGCAGCTCGACGGGCTGGATGCCGAGCGGGCCTATATCGGCGTGACCATGGCGATGCCCGGTACGCTGGACGAGGACGATATCCGCGCGGTCTTCGACTTTGCCGATCCGCAATGCCGCCTGACCGTCACCCGCGCCGATCCCGCGATGGCCGTCGTCGAAGCCGCCGTTGAGGTCGAACCCGCCGCCACCGAGCCGACCGCCGACATCATCCCGCTGCCGATCGCGCAGGCCGAGCCCGCCCCTGTGCCCGCGCCGGTCGCGGCACCGGCCCCCGCGCCGGTGGTCGCCGCCGCACCACCGCCGCCCGTCCCCGCTCCGGCGGCCGCGCCCGCACCCGCCGCCGCACCCATCGTGTCGGTCGTCGAGGCGGCGAGCAGCCCGCGCGTCGCCGCCGCCGCCGCGCAAACGATCCGCGTCGACCTCGACAAGCTGGACCGGCTGGTCAACCTGGTCGGCGAGCTGGTCATCACCCAGGCGATGCTGGCGCAGCGCCTGTCCGAGAACGAGATGGGCTCGATCCCCGAGCTGTCCGACCTCGACCACCTGACGCGCGAGCTGCAGGACTCGACGATGGCGATCCGCGCCCAGCCGATGAAGACCGTCTTCAGCCGCGTGCCGCGCATCATCCGCGAACTGGAGGTCGAGACCGGCAAGCGCGTCCGCCTGGAAGTCGAGGGCGAGATGACCGAGGTCGACAAGACCGTGGTCGAGCGCATCGGCGAGCCGCTGACCCACCTGATCCGCAATGCCGTCGACCATGGCCTGGAAACCCCCGCCGATCGCAAGGCGGCGGGCAAGGACGGCGAGGGCGTCGTCACCCTGTCGGCCGCGCACCAGTCGGGCCGCATCGTCATCACCGTGGCCGATGACGGGCGCGGCATCGACCGCGCCCGCGTCAAGGCCAAGGCGATCGAGCGCGGCATCATCGCCCCCGATGCGCAGCTGTCCGAGGAAGAGATCGACAATCTGATCTTCGCCCCCGGCTTCTCGACCGCCGCCGTCGTCTCCAACATCTCGGGCCGCGGCGTCGGCATGGACGTGGTGCGCAAGAACATCCAGGCGCTGGGCGGCCGCATCGGCATCCAGTCGGAACTGGGCAAGGGGTCGAGCTTTTCGCTCAGCCTGCCTCTGACGCTGGCCGTGCTCGACGGCATGATCGTGACCGTCGGCGACCAGACCTTCGTCATTCCGCTGACCCATATCGTCGAGAGCCTGCGCCCCGGCATCGACGAGGTGCATGTCGTGGGCGGCCAGTCCCCGCTGCTCGACGTGCGCGGCACCTATGTGCCGGTCCACCGCGTCGGCGAACAGCTGGGCGTGACCGGCGCCATCGCCAAGCCCGAGAATGCCGTGCTGATCGTCGTCGAAAGCGACCAGGGCCAAGCGGTGCTGATGGTCGACTCGATCCAGGACCAGCGTCAGGTCGTCGTGAAGAGCCTGGAGGCCAATTACCGCGCCATCCATGGTCTGGCCGGTGCGACTATCCTGGGCGACGGTCGGGTCGCGCTCATCCTCGACGTCGACGCGCTGATCGGCCGCTGGCGCCGTGACGGGCGTGGGCCCAGCGCCTTCCTCGAGGACATGGCCGCATGAACGCGATCGCCGCCCTGGCGTCGCGCGAACCGCAGCGGGAGATGGAGTTCGCCTTTTCGGCGTCCGACCACCGCGCGATCGCCGACATCATCTACGCCGAATCGGGCATCCTGCTGCCCGAGAGCAAGGCGAAGCTGATCTATGGGCGGCTGGCCCGGCGCCTGCGCGCGTGCGGGCTCAGCAACTTTCCCGATTATCTCGCGCTGATCGAGAATGATCCGGCCGAACGCGCCCGCGCGGTCGACTCGCTGACCACCAACCACACCTCGTTCTTCCGCGAAAATCATCATTTCGAGCATTTCCACGACCAGCTCTGGCCGGGCTTCTTGCAACGCCTGGCGAGCGGCGGGCGGGTGCGGATCTGGTCGGCCGCCTGCTCCAGCGGCGAGGAACCCTATTCGCTGATGATGACGATCGCGGGCCAGGATGTCCGCGCCGCCGAGAAGCTGGGTAACCAGGATTTCAAGATTCTCGCGACCGACCTGTCGCCCAGCGTGATCGCGACGGCCCGCGCGGGCCGCTATCCGCTCGACACCACCCGCGCCATGCCCGCCGCGATGCGATCGACCTGGTGTCGGCGCGTGGGTGACATGGACGAACTGCTCCCCGCGCTGCGCAATCCGATTGCGTTTCGCGAACTCAACCTGCTGCGCAACTGGCCGATGCGGCGGCCCTTTGACGTGATCTTCTGCCGCAACGTCATGATCTACTTCGACGAACCGACCAAGGCCCAATTGCTCGCCCGCTTCGCCGACCAACTGGTCGACGGCGGCATCCTTTATATTGGTCATGCCGAGCGCATCCCGCCGGAAGTATCGGCGCGCTTTCACTGCATCGGTCGCACCGCTTTCCAGAAAGTATCCTGATGGCCGTACGTACCCTGATTGTCGACGACTCCCCCACCATGCGCGCGCTGATCGCGGGCATGCTGAGCCGCGACCCCGATATCGAAGTGGTCGGCGCCGCCAACGGCCCGCACCAGGCGCGTGAGATGATCAAGGCGCTCGACCCCGATGTCATCACCCTCGACGTCGAGATGCCCGACATGAACGGCCTCGACTTCCTGGAGCGCGTGATGCGGCTGCGGCCGATGCCGGTGGTCATGCTCTCCACGCTGACCCAGGCGGGGGCGGACACCACGATCCGCGCGCTGGAACTGGGCGCGGTCGAATGCTGCGCCAAGCCCGCGACCAACTGCGTCGACCCGCGCATCGCCGAAAGCGTCAAGGCCGCCGCCAGCAGCCGCCGCATCCGCGTGCGCGACATGGCGCCCGCCGCGCCTACGCCGATGGCCGATTTCAAGCCGATCCCCGGCTCGCTGATCGCGATCGGCGCCTCGACCGGCGGCGTTGAGGCGCTGATCCAGGTGCTGAGCGGCTTTCCGGCGAACTGCCCGCCGACCGTCATCGTCCAGCACATGCCCGCGACCTTCACGACCAGCTTCGCCGCGCGGCTCGACCGGCTGTCCAAGCCCACCGTGGCCGAGGCGCGTCACGGCCAGCCGCTGCTGCCCGGCCATGTCTATCTGGCGCCCGGCGGCACCCATCACATGGAGGTCGGCGGCGTCGACGGCCAGTATCGCGCGCGCCTGATCCCCGACGATCCGATGAGCGGCCATCGCCCCTCGGTCGACCGCATGTTCCACAGCGTGGCCAAAACGGTGGGCGCCAAGGCGGTGGGTGCGATCCTGACCGGCATGGGCCGTGACGGCGCGGAGGGGATGCTCGCCATGCGCGCCAAGGGATGCTTCACCATCGGCCAGGACCGCGACAGCTGCGTCGTCTATGGGATGCCCGGCGTCGCGCAGGAGATCGGGGCGGTGACCAAGCAGTTGACGCTGACGCGGATCGCGCCCGCGCTGATCGACCGGTGCCGGGCGTGATCCCCGCCATGGCCAGCTCCCTCCCCCCGCCGCCGCCGATGCCCTTCACCCGGCTGGCGCGGGGTGACGGCCTTCGCCGAATCAACGTCATCCAGGGCGAGACGCGAGTCAGCCAGGACAAGGACGTCGTGCTGACCACCGTGCTGGGCAGCTGCATTTCGGCGTGTCTGTACGATCCGATCGCCGGAATCGGCGGATTAAATCACTTTTTGCTCGCCGAACCGGGCGTCGCGGAAACCGATCCTAAATCCATGCAGCGCTATGGTGTGTATGCGATGGAAGTTCTGATCAACGCGATGATGGCGCTCGGCGCACAGCGGCACAGCCTGAAGGCCAGGCTGTTCGGCGGCGCGATGATGCGCGACGGGTTTCGCGACATCGGCTCGGCCAATGCGCAGTTCGCGCGCCGTTTCCTGGCGGACGAGCGGATCGCGCTGGTCGGCGAGGATGTCGGCGGCGTCAGCGCGCGCCGAGTCGAGTTCCGGCCCGCGCTGGGCCTCGCCCGCTGCCGCCACGTCACCGACACGGCGGTTCCCCTGCCGCGCGTCGCCCGCCCGGCTCCGCCACCGCCACCCGCCGCCACCGGCGACGTGGAGTTTTTCTAATGTCCCTCGATCCTTACCCGAAAGGCCAGTTCGTGTCCCAACTCATCATGACCGTGGACGATTCGCCCAGCATGAGAATGCTTCTGCGCGCCGCGCTCACCGATATGGGATATCGGGTGCTGGAGGCCGAGGATGGCGTTCATGCCCTCGACACGCTGGACGGGGTGACGGCCGACACCGCGCCGGATCTGGTCATCACCGACATCAACATGCCGCGCATGGATGGTTTCGGCCTGATCGAGGCGCTGCGTCGCCAGCCCGACCGCCGCAACCTGCCCATCCTGGTGCTGACCACCGAAAGCTCCGACGAGAAGAAGGCGCGGGCGCGCGAAGCGGGTGCGACCGGGTGGATCGTCAAGCCCTTCAATCCCGAAAAGCTCGCCGCGGCCATCCGCCGCGTGCTGCACTGATCCCCTCCGGAGAGGAACCGACCATGTCGCGTCAGCTCATCACCTTCCAGCTTGGCGACCAGATCCTGGGCGTCGACATCATGGCCATCCGCGAAATCCGCGCCTGGTCGCCCGCGACCCCGCTGCCCAACGTGCCCGCGCATGTGCGCGGCGTCGTGAACCTGCGCGGCGTGGTCCTGCCGGTGCTCGACCTGCGCCACCGGCTGGGCTGGGGCGTGACCGATCCCAGCGCGCGCCATGTCATCATCGTGGTACGGATCGGCGAGCAGCTTCAGGGCCTGATCGTCGATGCGGTGAACGACATCGTGACCATCCCGCCCGAGGCGATGCAGCCGCTGCCCGACATGGGCGAGGCGACGGCCGCGCATTATCTCGAAGGGCTCGCCACCATCGAACAGCGATTGATCCTGATCCTGGCGCTCGATCGCCTGTCCGACAGCGTGACATTGACGGCGGAAGCCGCATAATTCCATGTTTTTCAAGACGTAACGGCGTTTCCGTTGGAAGGTATTGAGTAATGGCGGACGTTAAGGTTCTGGTCGTGGACGACTCGCTGACGATGCGGGTCCTCATCTCGGGCGCGCTCGAACGCATCAAGGGCGTCCAGGTGGTGGGCGCCGCCGACGGCGCAGCCGAGGCACGCAAGATGGTCGACCAGTATCGCCCCGAGGTGATGACGCTGGACGTCGAGATGCCGGGCATGAGCGGCCTGGAATATCTGGCCGAGATCATGGAGGAGCGGCCGATGCCGGTCATCATGTTCTCGACCCGGACGGCCGCGGGCGCCGCCGAGTCGGTCGAGGCGCTGCGCCTCGGTGCGATCGACTGTTTCCCCAAGCCCAAGGTCGCGGTCCAGTCCGAACTGGATGCGATCATCGGCAAGCTGGGCAAGCGCATCAAGTCGGCGCGCAATGCCGATCTGAAGCGCGGCAAGGCCGCCAAGGGCCGCAAGGGGCCGGCCGCCGACATCAACTGGAACGGCCGCCTGCTGGCGATCGGTGCGGATGCCGCCAATACCCAGGCGCTGTTCGACCTGTTCCAGAACTTCCCCGCCAACTGCCCGCCGACCCTGGTCGTGCAGCAGATGTCGCCGGGCCTGCTGACCCCGATGATCGAGCAGCTGCGCGAGCAGATTGCGCCCAAGGTCGTCGAGGCGACCGACGGCATGAAGGTCGAACAGGGCACCATCTATTTCGCGCCGCAGGGCGAGACGCACATGGTCGTCGATACCTGGCCGAACGGCAGCTTGCGCCTGCTGGCCCGCGAGCCGGTGGCGGGTGAGCGTCCGTCCATCTCGCTGCTCTTCGCGTCGGTCGCCAAGGCGGCGGGCGGCAATGGCCTGGGCGTGCTGCTGGCGCTGGACGACGAGGACGGCTCGGCGGGTCTGCGCGCGATGCTGGCGGGCGGCGCCTATGCCATCGGTCGCGACGGCACCGACTTCACGCTGAACAAGGGCGCGGTGTCGCAGCCGATCGCGGGCGATGCGATCTTCGCCAACATCGTGAAGCTGTGCAGCAAGTGACGATCTCGGGCATGGACCCGGTCCTCGCCCGGGCACTCGCGGACGAGCTGGTCGACCTGACCCGCTCGCTCGCCGACCTGGCCTATGAGCTGGGCAGCGATCCCGACACGCTGCGCCGCCACATGGTCAGCATCCAGGCGGTCGACCGCATCACCCAGTCGCAACTGGCGATCGCCGACATCCTGCGCTCCGACGCGCCGGTGTCGGCGCGGATCGACGGGGTGACGCTGGAGACGCTAGCCGACCGGCTGCGCACGCGGATGGCGAAGGCGGCCTGAGCCCCCTGCCCCGGCTCGTCAGGCGGCGGTTTTCGGGACGATCGCGGGTCGCGCCGCCATCCGCTCGACCAGCGGACGCAGCCCCTCCAGCCATTGCCGGGTCGAAGCGCGCGTCTCCTCGCTCAGGCTGAGCAGCGCCAGCCGACGATCGGTCGGATGCGGCGCGCTGTGGAACATGCCCATCGACACCAGCATGTTGATCCAGCGAACGGCCGTGGTGCGTGGTACGCCCGACGCGCGGTAGCAGGCGCTGGTCTCCACGCTGCGCCCCGCTTCTTCCTCCAGGAAGACGAACAGCAGCATGTCGAACGCCGGATCCGCGAACAGATCGGGGTTGAAGACCTTGCCGATCCCCGCGCGCCCGGCGCGCAGGATGGCGCCGATTTCCGCCGCGCCAATCTGTTTTTCCTGCTCGTCGCGAACCAGCGATTCCACCGCCGCCAGTTCGTCGCGAATGCGACGAAGGTGATCGTCGATTGCGCCCCCGTTCGCACCGCTCGCATCTTCTATCCGCTCGTCATAGCGGTCACTCATGATCCGTTCGCCCCGATCCATGCATCCCCCCGCTGCCGACGCTGGCCGGTACGTCATGAGCGGAATATTCCGATTCCGTCGCATGGCCGCAATTCCCGAGATCGCCGGATGCCACCTAAATTAGAATAGGTTAATCAATATCTGGTGGACGCGATCCCGAATTGATCCCGCTTCGGATGTGTTTTCATAATAAAGGGGCGGCTATGGCTTCGATCCTCAGAAGAACAGCTTGCGGATCGACAGGCGAACGGTGCGGCCCAGCGGATCAAGATAGCCGGGCTGATAGCCGATCGGCACGGTGCCATTGGCATCGGTCACGCGCTGGCGCTGGTTGAACAGATTGTCGAGGGACAGGCTGACCCGCGTGCCGCGCAACCAGGGATGCGCCTTCAACAGGTCCAGCCGCTGGCCCAGATCGGCGAACAGGCGCAGGTCGACCGTCGCCAGGCTGCCGAAGTTCAGCGCCTGCGGATTGGCCGGGGTGCCGCCATTGACCCGCGTCGCGCTCTGCCAGTTGCCCGACAGGCGAACGCCGATGCCGTTGTTGGAATAGCCCGACTGCACCTGCACCTGATGGCGCGAGGTGCCGCCGCTCGACCCGATCGCATCGCCGCGCAACAGGTCGAGCACCGGGCCGCCATTCGCGATATTCACGCGGTCGGCAAAGGTCCACGTATGATAGACCGCGAACTGGATGCGCCCGCCGCCGCCGCCACGACCGCCACCGAAGCCGCCGCCGCGAAAACCGCCGCCGCCCGGGCCACGACCGGGACCACCCGCACCCGCACCTGGGCCGCCCGCACCGGGGCCAACGGGACCGCCCTGCCCCTCGCGACGCGGACCTTCCCCGTCACCGCCACGACGCCCGGGGAAATTCATCCCGGCAAAGGGATTGGGGCCGGTCCCGGCGCGGAACGCCTCCAGCTCCTTCTGGATCTTCGACTTGATCGGCTTGGAGAAGTTGAAGCCCCAGCGCAGCTGCGACCGCTCGGTGCCCGCGAAGTTGATCGGGCGCGAATCCACGCTCAGCAGGTTGCCCGCCTGGTCGCGGGTGAAACGCCCCGGAAAGGCCGCCTCGATCGCGGCGGTCGGCGTCGGGAAGGACGCGATCGCATCGTCGGTGTTGATCCGGTAATAGTTGGCGGTCAGGTTGATGTCGTGGTCGCGCCAGGGCTTCAGCGTCAGCCCCAGCTTCATGACATGGCGATTGTCCGCGAGCAGGTTCGGATTGCCGCCCGTGATCGCGGTGATCGTCGCGGTGGTGCCGCGCACATAGTCGAACAGGCGGACATTGGGCGTAGTGATCGACGGATTGCCCAGCTGCTGCGCGGTTGGCGCATCCTCCTGATCGGTCCAAGACGCGATGACGCGTACGCCCTCCAGCGGCGACCAGTTCGCACCGTAACCTACCGTGGTCAGCGTGCCGAAGTCCGACAGGTGATCCGCGCCGACATTGACGTTCAGCGACAGGTCGCCGATCGCGCCCAGCACCTGGCGGTCGCGATTGGCGATGGGCAGGTCCAGATTGGCCTGGCCGTTGACGATGTCGCGCGACACGTCGCCCTGCTGGAAGATACCGAAGCGGGTCGAGCTGCTGGAAAAGTCGCTGGTCTGGCCGCCGACCTTGATGCTGGCCTGCACATCGCCTGCGGGCAGCGCGAAGACGCGGCCGTTGAGCAGCGCATCGACCTGTCCCGCGGAGGAGGTCGAGCGGGCGAAATTGCGCGCCGCCAGCCCCAGCCCGTCGAGCGGCCCGTAAGGGTTGGCCGTCGGATCGCCCGCGTTGAGCCGCGCCTGCAACCCGGCAATATCGAGCCCGGTATCGGTCGCCACCCGGCTCTCGGCCCGGTCATAGGCGCCCGTCACCGACCAGCGCCAGCGGCCGATATCGCCGTTGAACACGGTGCCGAAATGCGCGGTCAGCCCGGTATTGTTCTGGACCAGCGGGCCATAGGCATCGGTCAGACGGCTGACCGTCGCGGCCGCCCCGAACGGCGAATAGGGATTGCCCGCGGGCAGCGCCAGATTCGCCGAGGGCAGGCCGTTCCAGCTGTTGCTCTGCGTCGTCTGCACCTCGGCATTGAACGAGGCGGACACCTTGTCGAAGATGTTGCGCGAATAGACGACATTGGCGTCCCATTGCCGCTGCGCCGATTGCAGCGTGCGATAGGGGGTGACGTCGGTGCTCGTCGCCGGGCTCCCCGCGAGCTGCGCCAGCGACGGCGCGGCAGTCAGGCCACCGGGAATGCCGACCACGCTGGGGCTGGTCCCGGTCAACGCGGCTAGGCCCGGATCGGCGGTGACGATATTGCCGTCCAGCGAGGCGTTGGAACGGGGCGCGATGATGCCGCGCTCGGCCTCGGTCAGGCGCGAGGTATTGGAAAAATCGGTGTGGATGCTCAGCCGCTTGTCGCGGCGGATCTGCAACCAGTCGAGCTTGCCCTGCTCCATCGCCGAGCCGCCCTGCGTCGGCACCTTGCCGATCGCCTCGGCCGCCAGCGAGCGGAAGCGCGGGCGCAGGACGAAGTTCACGACCTTCTGGTCGGCGCGATAGCCGTATTTCAGCGCGACTTCCTCGGGGAAGATGTCGACGCGCAGGATCGCCTCGGTCGGCAGGTCGCGGATTTCCTGGAAGCCCGCGATGCGGCGGCCGTTGAGCAGGATCACCGGCGATCCGCCGCGCCCGCTGGTCGTCTGCGGCGCAAGTTCGGTGAGCAGGTCGGAGACGCTCGACACGCCATAGGAGCGGATATCGGCGGGGCTGAGCTGCTGGTCGGGCGGGATGTCGCCGATGACCTTGCCGGGTTCGCGGCGCGCGGTGACGACGACGTCGGCTTCCGCCTCCTCGCCTTCCTCCTCGGCCTCGGGCTGTGCCTGGGTCCGGGTCGGAGCGGTCGTCTGCCCTTGCGGTGCCTTGGGCGTGGCGGCGGCGGGCGCGGCAGCTGTCGAGGGGGCCGGGGCCTGCGGGGCAGGTTCGGTCGAGACCTGCGCCTGTGCGATCGCCGGCATCGCGCTCGCCAGCATCAAACCCGCCCAAAGCCGCATGTCCGTCCCTTTTCGCTTGTCCGAGGTTTCGGGCGTTAGGACGCAAATGTCGCACAAATGTGCCGCCCGTGCCGACAAATGTCGCGGGTAGTGCGGGGGCGGCATCTATATTCCTCCCCGGCACGGGGAGGTGGCAGGCCGTAGGCCTGACGGAGGGGGGCTTCCGCGCAGGGCATCCTTTGCGGATAGCCCCCTCCACCACCGCTTTGCGGCGGTCCCCCTCCCCGTGCCGGGGAGGAAAGGATCAGCCTGCGAACGCCTTTTCGATCACATAGGCGCCCGGCTGCGCGTTCGAGCCTTCGGGGAAGCCCATGTCCTCGAACTTCGCGCCCAGCGACTTGATCATCTCCATGCTGCCGCACATCATGATCCGGTCGGTTTCCGGGTTGAAACCATGCTGGCTGGGGAGCCCGGCGAACAGACGGCCATCCTCGATCAGTGCGTCGATGCGGCCCGTGGTGTGGAACGGCTCGCGCGTGACGGTGGGCACATAGTGGAACTTCTCCTGCGCCACGTCGCCGACCAGCGGATCATCGGCCAGCTTGCCCGCCAGCTCGTCATGGAAGGCCAGGTCGCTGACCCGGCGAACCGAGTGGACGATCACCACCTCGTCGAACATGTCATAGATGTCCGGATCGCGCGCGACCGACAGGAAGGGGGCGAGGCCGGTGCCCGTCGACAGCATGAACAGCCGCTTGCCGGGCAGCAGCGCGTCGGCGACCAGCGTGCCGGTGGGCTTGCGGCCCAGATAGATGTTGTCGCCCGGCTGCACCTTTTGCAGCTTGCTGGTCAGCGGGCCGTCCTCGACCTTGATCGACAGGAAATCGAGCTTCTCGTCATAGGACGGGCTGGCGACCGAATAGGCGCGCAGCAGCGGCTTGCCGTTGTCGCCCTGAAGCCCGATCATCACGAACTCGCCCGAGCGGAAGCGGAAGCTGTCGGGCCGCGACACCGAGAAGGAGAAGAGATGCTCGTTCCAGTGATGGACGCTCTGAACCGTCTCGACGCTCAGCGCCGTGGTCGGGGTCAGTTCGGGCAGGGCAGTATCGGTCGACAAACCTCAAAACTCCTTTGCGCCCGCCCCAAGCCGATCGGGCGGCGGGGCGGGCGGATACGTCATGTGCGAGTGAATCGGATGCGCCCTTACCAAGAATAGCGCAGGCTGCCTACAAAGGTCCGCGATGCCCCGTAATAGCAGCCATTGTTGAAGAAACAGCTGGTGATGTGGCGCTTGTCGAACAGGTTGGCGACGTTGGCGGTCAGCCTCAGCCCCTCCATCGCCGGGCTGACCCGGCCAAGGTCATAGCCCAGCATCAGGTCGGCCAGCCAGTAATCGGGCGACTGGAAACGGCGGACCACGGTGCGCCCTGCGGCGACGGTGGTCGCGGTGCCATCCGATTCGCCGACATAGCGCACGCCCGCGCCCAGGCTCAGGCCGCCCAGCGCGCTGCCGACACCCGCCTTGCCCAGATCATAGGACAGGAAGCTCGACGCGCTCCATTGCGGCACGCCCAGGGGCCGCGTGCCGGTGACGCCGCTCATCTGGTCGCCGGTGCCGACCACGGGCGTCCCCTGCCGGACATAGGGGTCGTTATAGGTGGCGGCGACGACCACGTCGAAGCCGGGTGCCACCGTGCCGCGCCCGTCCAGTTCGATCCCGCGCACCGACACCTCGCCGATCTGCACCTGCGAGTTGCTGGGGATATTGCCCGTGCCCGCGCGCGGATCGGCGACCGGCACGTTGCGGCGACGCAGGTCGAAGGCGGACAGGGTGAACAAGGCGGTCGTGCCGCGCGGCTGGTATTTCAGCCCCGCCTCGTACTGGCGGCCGGTGACGGGGATGAAGTTGCTGCCGTCCCAGGTGCTGCCCGCCTGCGGCTCGAAGCTCTCCGAATAGCTGACGAAGGGCGAGAGGCCGATCCTGGTCTCGTACAGTGCTCCCAGACGGGTGGTGAACGCCGTCTGGTTCAGCCGGGTGACGGCGTTGGTGTTCAGATTCTGCGTCGTCTGGTTGTACGTGTCCCAGCGCCCGCTGGCGATCAGTTGCAGCCCGCCGATCGCGATCTGGTCCTGGAGATAGACGCCGACCTGATCGCGCTTGGTGTAATTGTGCGTCTGGGTGATCGGGAAACTCGGCAGCGGCACGCCGTAAACCGGCGCGAACAGGCTGAGATTGGGGATGTTGAACACCGGGTTCGCATTTTGCCCGGTGAAGAACGCCTGGTAATTCTCGCCGCGATTATGCTGCCAGTCGACGCCGCCCAGCAGGGTGTGATGGACCGGGCCGGTGTCGAGCTTGCCGACCAGATGATTGTCGACGGTGAAGGTCTGGAACGCCTCGTCCGATCCGCCGCCGCCGCGCTGGAGCGTCGAGAAGTCGCTATTGGCGTTGGCACCTGTCCCGCGCGTCACATAGCCCGAGCCGTAAATCTGCCGATAATGCAGCCCGATCGCGAGGTAGCGGGCATTGGTGGTCCAGCTCAGCCGGTCGTTCAGGTCGTGGCGGAACAGGATCGTCGCCGATTTCTGCGTCCGGTCGAATGCTTCATAGGCAGGCTCGGACGTGTTGAAGTCGACCGGCAGCACCCCGAACGGATTGGGCAGCGCCGAGCCATAGACGGGCACGCCGCTATACGACCCCGACTCGGGATCGCGCTGGTAATTGAGGATCAACGTCAGGCTGGTCGCCTTGTCGGGGGCGAAGGTCAGCATGGGGCGTGCATAATAGCGGCGATTGGCGGTGGATCGGATGAAGCCGTCCGACTCCTCCGCGCCCGCGATCATGCGGAACAGCCAGCGGTCGTTCGCGTCGAGCGGCTGGTTCACGTCGATGTTGGAGCGCAGCAGCGCATAATTGCCCGCCGCCAGCTCGATCCGCCCGCCGGGCCCCGCATAGGGCAGCTTGCTGGTCAGGTTGATGAGCCCGCCCGGCGTGCCCGAGCCATAGGTGACACCCGCCGGGCCCTTCACCACATCGACCGATTCGACCAGATGGAAATCGACCTGCGGGCTGGCATAGACGCCGCCCAGCAGGCGCATCCCGTCCATGAATACGCCCGGTGCGAAGCCGCGCAGGAACAGCTGGTCATAGCGCGTGGCGACATTGCCGCGCTGGTTGGGCGCGACGCCTGCGACATAGCCCAACGCCTGATTGATCGACAGCGCGTTGCGCCGGGTCAGTTCCTCCTGGTCGATGACGGTGATGCTCTGCGGCGTCGCGATCAGCGGCACATCGGTCTTGGTGCCCGAGGACGCGCTCTTCTTCTCGCGCTGCCCCTCGACCACGATATCCTCGTTGCGCAGGCGCTGCTGGTCCTCATCGGACAGGGTCATCGCATGGGCAGGAAGCGCGCCGCCCAACAGTCCCCCGGTGGCGCACGCTGCCAGCAGCGCTCCGCGAAGTGCGCGCATAAATTTACTCCCTGCTATTGATAGTGACTCTCAAATGCTGCTAAAGCGATGACATCGAGATGACAAGGGGAAAGCGCGGGTGGCATCGGGCCAGGCCATTGACGAAGAAGGCGGAGCGCGCTGGCGACGGGGCGCCGCCATGGCGTGGCGCTGGATCACCGCGATTCTCGGATGCTATGGCTTTGCGGTCACGGCCGCGATGCTGACCGCGCGCCTGCTGCCCGCCCGCGATGCGATGGCGCGGGTCGAGGCGACCGGATGGCCGATGGTCCTGTCCTTCCTGCTTTACGCCGTGGTCGGCCTCTGGTCGCTGCACGAGGTTCGGTTGGGCCGGGTCAGCGCCGTCATCTGGGGCGGGGCGATCGCGATGGCGGTGCTGCTCAAGTTGCTGGGCGTCCGCGCATGAGCGGTAAGGGCGTCCAGCCGGGCTGGCGGCAGAGCATGGCCTGGGCGCATGGCTGGCTGGGCCTGATCGCAGGCTGGATCCTGTTCACCATGTTCCTGACCGGCACCTCGGCCTATTTCCGGCCCGAGATCACCCGCTGGATGCAGCCCGAAATCCGCACCCAGGCGGCCCCTCCGGCGCAGGCGGCGGATTCGGCGGTGCGGTATCTGTCGCGGGTCGGGCCGGACGACCTGCAATGGTATATCTATCTGCCCGACGCGCGCACGGTCGCCACCCGCATCTTCCGTATCCCCGCCAAGCCCGATCCCAAGACACGCGGCAACGAGCTGGACCTCGATCCCGTCAGCGGCGCGCCTCTCGCGGCGCGCGACACCAGGGGCGGCGAGCATTTCTATCGTTTCCATTTCCAGCTTCAGCTGCCGCACCCCTGGGGTCGCTGGCTGGCGGGGCTGTGCGCGATGGCGATGCTGGGCGCGATCATTTCGGGCGTCATCACCCATAAGCGCATCTTCGCCGACTTCTTCACGTTGCGCTGGAACAAGGGACAGCGCAGCTGGCTCGACGCGCATAACGTCTCGGCGGTGCTCGGCCTGCCCTATCATGCGATGATTACCTATACCGGGCTCATCACGCTGGTCACGATGTACATGCCCTGGCCGGTGATGATGAACTACGCCAAGCCCGCGCAGTTCATGCAGACCGCCTATGGCACCCCCGCCGACGTACCCGCCAGCGGCGTGCGGCGTCCGCTGGTCGCGATCGCGCCGCTGGTCCGCGACGCCGAACGGCGGCTGGGCGGTCCCGCAACGCGTGTCATCATCCAGAATCCGGGCGATGCGGCGGCCCGTATCACCATCGCCCAGGCCAAGCGCGGCGCGATCAACTCGCGCACGCCCACCGCCACCTATGACGGCGCGACCGGCCGCCTGGTCAGCCGCAGCGGCGATGCCGCCGCCGCGATCGACACGGCGGGCGTCATGCTGGGCCTGCACATCGCCGGTTTTGCGGGACCCGCCTTGCGCTGGGCCTATTTCGTCATGGGGCTGACCGGCGCGGCGATGGTCGGCACCGGCCTGCTGCTGTGGACCGCCAAGCGCCGCAAGCCGGGGGCTCCGCCCTTCTTCGGCCTGAAGCTGGCAGAGCGGCTGAACATCGTCGTGATCGCCGCCTTCCCGGCGGGCATGGCCGCCTATCTCCTCGCCAACCGGCTGATCCCGGCCACGCTGGATGGTCGCGCCGATATGGAAGTGTCGGCGATGTTCTGGACCTGGGGCCTGCTGGCGTTGGCGCAGCTCGGCCTGCCCGCACGGCGCGCCTGGACCATGCTGTTCGGTATCGCCGCCGCCTTCTGGGCTGCGATTCCCATGGTCAACGCGCTGACCACCTCGCGCTGGCTGGTCCCCTCGCTGCTCGACGGCGACCAGCTGTTCGTCGCCTTCGACCTGTCCTGTCTGGCCATCGGCATCGGCTTTGCCATCGCCGCCCGGATCAGCGCCCGCCCCGCCCCCAAAACCCCCGGCCGGTCGCGCCGGTCCATGGAGCCTGCCCATGCTTGATACGATCGCCCTTTGCTTCATCGGCTTCTGGTTGCTGGCCGCCGGGTCCTATCGCCATGCCAGGGAGGCGGGGACGCTGCACGACGCACGGCTGCGCATGGGCCTGAAGCTGCTCGGCGGCGCGGTGCTGCTGTTGGCTTTGTCGGGGTGCGGCACGGCGGTCACGGGTGAGCGGATCGTGCGCCTGTTCGGCGCCGCCTCGATCGCGGGCGTCGCGCTCAACCTGATCCTGTCGGTGCGCGCGCAGGCGGCCTTTGCGCCCCTGCGGGCGGTCAACCGGCTTGCGGGTCGAACACGGACCAGCCCGTCCGCTGCACCAGCCGTTCGAGCGCCAGCGTACCAAGCTGCGAATTCCCGCGCGCGTTGAGGCCGGGCGACCAGACGGCGATCGACGCGCGGCCGGGCACGATCGCCAGGATGCCGCCGCCCACCCCCGACTTGCCCGGCAGGCCGACACGGAAAGCGAACTCGCCCGATCCGTCATAATGGCCGCAGCTCATCATCAGCGCGTTGATCCGCCGCGCCCGCTGCGGTGATACGACCGAACGCCCCGTCCCCGGATGGAGGCCGCGCGCCATCAGGTAACGCCCCGCCAGCGCCAGCTGCCGACAGCTCATGGCGAGCGCGCAGAAGTGGAAATAGACGCCCAGCACCCGCTCGACGGGGTGATGGAGATTGCCGAAGGCGCGCATATAATGCGCCAGCGCCTGGTTGCGGTGCCCGGTCTCCATCTCGGCCTGCGCGACGGCGGCATCGATGACGATGTCGTCCTCCCCGGCCAGCGCGCGGACGAAGCGCAGCATCTCGCCGATCGCCTCGCGCGGTTCGTGATTGCCCAACAGAACGTCGGCGACGACGATCGCGCCTGCATTGATGAAGGGGTTGCGCGGAATGCCCTGTTCCGTCTCCAGCTGGACGATCGAGTTGAACGCGGTCCCCGACGGCTCGCGCCCCACCCGACGCCACAGCTGGTCGCCGACCGCGCCCAGCGCCAGCGTCAGCGCGAAGACCTTGGAGATGCTCTGGATCGAGAAACTCTCCTCGGCATCGCCCGCCAAATGGCAACGGCCGTCCGCCTCGACGATGGCGATGCCGAAGCGGGACGGGTCGATGCCCGCCAGCGCGGGGATATAGTCGGCCGGTGTGCCCCGGTCGGGGGCCTCGGCCATCTCGGCGGCGATATCGGCGACGATCGCGGACAGGTCCATGGCGCCGTCGTGCCGTGCGGCGGATGCTTTGTCGAGCGCCGCGAACCCGTCACAAACCGCCGCTAGGGAGCCGTCGCTTCCTCCCAAAGCACAGACGGATCGACATCAGCATCATGCGCGACAGGCCAAAGCGCGATGGGGACACCGCCCCGCCCGCCCGCGGATTCTGGACGCTAGCCAGCGTCGAGGGGTGGGAACGTTGCGCGATCCAGGGGGCGAAATCGCTGCTGACCCTGTTCCTGGTGACCGACCTGTTCGCGAAGGGCGACATCGTCCTGGGCATGGCGGGCCTGCGCGCAGCGATCGAGGGCGTGACCGGCGCGCATGGCGATGTGGCCTTCGCCTCGCAGCTTTACGGCCTTTACGGTGCGCTGACCTATCTGGTGCTGCCGCTGGGCGGTTGGATCGCCGACAGGAGCGGGCGGCGGCGGAGCGCCATGTATGGCGGGGCGATGCTGATGACGCTGGGGCTGTTCGCACTGGCGAGCCGCATCTGGGCGTTGCCGGGCCTGGCGCTGCTGATCGGCGGTATCGGACTGCTCAAGGGCAACCTGGCCGCCGAAGTCGGCGCATTGCGCGGGGCTGCGGGGGGCGAACGGGTGTTCGCGGCCTATCTGGCGTTCCTGAACGGGGGCGCGATGCTGGGGCCGCTGATCGGCGGATGGCTGGCGCTTCGCTTCGGCTATCCCGCCGCCTTTGTCGCCATGGCAGGCAGCATGGTCGCGGCGATGCTGATCCTCCGATCCGCGCCGCCGGTGCCGCGCACCGTCGCCCCGACGACCGCACCGCCCGAGACCGAGTGGCGTCGCGTACTTCCCGCCATCGCGGCGGTGACATTGTGCTTTTGCGCCTATGAACAACTGAACAACATGGTGCTGCTCTGGGCGAAGCAGCGCGTCGCGCTGTCGATCGGCGGGCTGAGCGTGCCGCCCAACTGGCTGGCGGCGATGGACGGACTGTTCACCATCGCCCTGGCGCTGCTCGCCTATCGCCTTTGGGCCCGCCTGCCCCGCGAGCCGAGCGCGGCGCACAAGCTGGCCGCCGGGGGCATGGCGATCGCCGTCGCCTATGCGCTGCTCGCCTGGCTTTCACGCGGAGACGCCGTGGTGGGGCTCGGCGGCCCGCTCTGCGCGGTGCTGCTGCTCTCGCTCGGCGTCGTCCTGTCCTGGCCCTCGGCGCTGGCCATCGTCGCCGCCGCCGCGCCGCCGTCCCGACGCGGGGTGATGACCGGGCTGTTCTATCTGCACGGCTTCGTCGCGCATCTGGTGGTGGGCGAGTTGGGCGCGCTCTATGCCCGCATGGCGCAGCCGCAATTCTGGGCGATCCACGCCATGCTAGCGCTGGCGGGCACCGGCGTCGCGCTGCTCATCCCGCGCGGTCAGGTGACCACCACCTCCACCCCCGCCAGCGCCTCAGCATAAGCGGGGGACAGGGGCGCATCGGTCACGAGCATCGCCACGGCATCGAGCGCCGCGACCTGGATCGTGCCGGGGCGGTCGAACTTGCTCTGGTCGGCGGCGATCAGCGTGCGGCGCGAGCGGGCGATCATCATGCGGCACACCGCCGCCTCGCCCGCATGATAATCGGCGAAACCATGGTCGAGATTGACCGACTCCACCGACAGGATCGCGAGCGCAGGCGTGAACATGGCCAGATATTCGCGCGCGGTGGCGTCGAAACAGGCGCGATACTCATAATCCATCTCACCGCCCGCCAGCATGATGCGATTGTCGTTGCGCCCGCCCAGTTCGGCGGCAACGCCGACCGCGTTGGTCACGACGGTCAGCCCCTGATGATCCCGCAGGGCGCGCGCGACATAATGGCCGGTGGTGCTAGCATCGATATAGACGGCCTGTCCGTCCGCCACGACCTGCGCGACGGCGGCGGCGATGCGCTGCTTGGCCTCGGCATGGCGTTGCAGGCGGGTGGCGAAGGAGCCCTCGGTCTCGACCTTGGCGATGCGTACCGCGCCGTGCGCACGGACGACCGCGCCCGACGCCTCCAGCACGCGCAGCTCGCGCCGCACCGTCTCCTCCGACACCGACAGCGCCTCGGCCAGCTCGCCGATGCCATGGAATCCGCCTTCGGCAAGATGCGCCACGATCTCATGCTGGCGGCGCTGGCGTTTCATCATTTCGGGCAGATCCTCTCTTTCGAGCCATGCTAGCGCGGGGCCGTTCGGTCAGGAACCCCACACAAAGTCGCCGACGGCACATGGAATGCACCGTCGGCGCAGGAGCGCTCCGGTGCCGCTGGGGGGCAGGCACCGGATCGGGGAGGGGGTAAGCTTAGAAGGCGTAGGTCAGGTTGAGCATGTAGATGCGTCCCGTCTCGACATAACCGCCCTTGCGGTCGTTCGAGAGGTACGCCTTGCGCTCGCTGGTGGTCGCCCAATAGCTGTGTTCGTCGAACAGGTTCTGCACCGACACGCCGACCGTCAGGCCCGAGGGCAGGACATAGTTGACGATCAGGTTCGAGATCGTCGTCGGCTGGATATAGGTGTCCGGGCGGCTGGAGCGCAGATCGTACAGGCGGTCGCCGGTATAATTGTAGTTCCACTCCGCCGACAGCGGGCCATGGGCATAGAACAGCGCGGCATTGTACATGATCTTGGGCGCCTGGGTCATGCGCTGGTCGCGCATCTGGCCGTTGACGAACACCCGTGCCGTGGCGCGCTGCACCGTGACATTGGCCTGGAGACCCAGCCCGTCGAGCAGCCCCGGCAGGCCCTTCAGCGAGTAACGGCCGAACAGCTCGACGCCATAGATCTTGCCGGTGGCATTGGTGGTCAGGCTCGACACCTCGACGCCGCCTTGCTGTTCCGACTGGGGGTTGCCCCAGATGTTATAGTCGCCGCTGGCATTGGTGGTGCCGGTCGCGAACAGGACGTGGTTCAGACTCTTGTAAAAGGGGCTGATCGAGAAGAAGTCGGTGCCCGGCCCCTTATACTCGACCGAGGCATCGTAATTCCACGACGTCTGTGCGTTCAGATTGGGGTTGGGGATGAACACCCCGGTCACCTCGCCCAGATCGTTGCGCGAAACCTGCGTCGGGCCGAGCAACAGGTCGAAGGCCGGGCGCGAATAGCTCTTCCGGATCGACGCGCGGACCACCATCGCGTCGTTGGGCCGGTAATTGGCGATGACGCTGGGCAGCCACATGTCATAGCTGCGGTTGGACGTGACGAACTTGCCGGTGTCGTTGCCCTGGTCCTGCCAATAGGTGCCCCGGAAGCGGTTATATTCGTAGCGCACGCCCGGCACGACCTGAAGCTCGCCGAACTGCAGCGTCGTCATCACATAGCCCGCCAGCCGGTTCTCGCGCCCGTCGAGGCGGTTTTCCTTCAGCTTGACCGGGTCGAGCCCGGCGATCTTCGGGCTGGACAGGCGCGCGACCTGATCCTCGATATAGCTGGGGTCGATCAGGAAGATCGGCACCTGCGCCGCATTGTTCATGAACCCGCCCAGCATCCGGCCGGGCAGCGTCATCAGGCCCGGGCCGGTCGCGGCGTAACGCGGCGAGGGCGAGCCATCGGCGTTGGGGAAGGTATATTGCAGCGCGCCGTCGTCGCCCAGCGCATTGGCGTAACGCTTGGCATCCTCGACCTTGGCGCCCGCCGAGATCGAGACGAGGCCCTGGTCGGCATGGTGCCAAATGGTGTCGAACTGCCCCTCCAGACGGCGTTCCCAGGTGTTCTCGAACTGCTGGGTGACGTACCACTGCTTCAGCTTGGTCAGGTCGGTCAGGTACGCGCGCGCCGCGTCGGTCAGCACGACCTGTGGAAAGGTGCGCTGGCCGATCGAGGTGACCATGCGGTAATTGGCGACACCGCTATTGTCGGCGGTGCCGATATAAGGCGCGCCCGCGAAACCGGACTGGATACGCAGCGGATAATCCTGCGACCCGCGCGAATAGGCGCCGTGATAGTCGAAGGTGAAGTCGCCCGACCGGGTCTGGCCGCCGATCTTGGTCGTCACCAGCGCTTGGTTGCTATGCTCGGTACGGAAATAATCGGTCGCGGTCAGGCCGTAATCGGCACGGTATCCGGCGGCGTCATAGGACCCCTTATTGGGGTTCGGGTTGATCTGGTACGGCGCAAGGCTGGTCTGGCGCAGCGCTGTCTGGTCCATCCAGCTCTTGAGATTGTACTGGCCATAGGTCGAGTGCCAGTAGAGGTCGGTCGTCTCGCCCTTCCAGTCGAGGTTCAGCGTGCCGCCCAGCCGCTGGATCCGGTTGCGGAACGCCTGCCACTGGGCCCCGCGCGCGAACAGATTGTCTAGATTGTCGCGGATCATGCCGGGGACGTTGTTGTTATACTTCTCCCAGTCGTGCTGGACGGCGGTCGACTCGCCCAACACATGCTTCAGGCCGTAATAGGCCGAGGCATAGATACCGAGATCGCCGAAGCGCTGCGCCGTCTCGAACTGGGCGGTGCCGCCCCAGGGGTCTTCACCCCGCGCGACGGCACGGCCCGCGATCTGGCCCTGGAAGCGGATCTGGCTGCGGTGATTGGGCAGGTCGAAGGCGGTGATCGGCACCATGTCGATAATGCCCGCGATCGCGTCGCCATCGTAGCGGGCGGTCGGTGCCTTGTCGACGCGCACCGTCTGGAGCGAGAAGGGCGACAACAGGTTCATCGAGATCGCACGGGTCCGCGCATCGGTCTGCGCCAGCCGCACGCCGTCGAACGAATAGGCGTTGTACGAGGTGTCGAGACCACGGATCGAGACGTACTGCGCCTCGCCGGTCGCCGCGGCGTTGCGCGACTGGTCGACCGAGGCGCTGATGCCCGGCAGGCGGGTCAGCAGGTCGGCCAGATTCTGCTGCGGCTGAAGGCGCAGTTCCTCGCCCGACACGACGGTGGCCAGCGACTGGCTGCGCAAGGCTTCGTCCTGCGCATCGACCACCGCCTGGCGATGGCCCTTGACCACCACGTCCTCGCCCACCTGCGGATCGGTATCGGCGACCACCGGCTCGCTGGTGACGACCGGCTCGGCCGCCAGCGCGGGCGCAGCGAGCAGGAAGGTGGCGGCGGTGCTGCACAACAGGCGCACGACATGCGCCCGCTTGGACGAAGCGGTCATGAAATTCCCCCTGGATCAATTCTGATGGCGACGCCCCCCGGGCGCCTTCGACGGCCCCGCTAGAGATGCCCTGTGACAGTCCGATGACTTATTGACCGACTTTTGATGACTTCGGAAAATTCTGCGTTCGGTGCTTGGCTATCCAGACGAAGACACGATCAATGTCACAGTCCTGACCCGAAATCGGTCCAAAGCCGCGCGATGATCGCCCTTACCCGCCGCCTGTGCGCGCCGCTCGCCCTGTTCGCCCTTTCCACGCTGGCGGTGCCGGTCGCCGCGCAGAAGACTTCCGCCCCCAAGGCTCTGACGCTCGACCGGGTCGTCGTGCTGATGCGCCACGGCGTCCGCGCGCCGCTGGACGGTGAGGTGCCGCATGGCACCCGCACCGCCCAGCCCTGGCCGACATGGACGACGCCGGAGAGCGAGCTGACCCCGCACGGCGCCGAAGCCCTGGCCGCCGAGGCCCGCGCCGACCGCGCCGACTGGATCGCGCGCGGTCTGCTGACCGAGCATTGCCCGGCCCCCGGCAGCATCCGTATCCGCACCAACAGTTCCTCGCGCACCATCGCCAGCGGCGAGGCCTATGCCAGGGCGCTTGCCCCCGGTTGCGCGTTGCCGGTGATGCACAACCCGCTGGATCAGGTCGATCCGCTGTTCGAACCACTGCGCGCCCGTGCCACCCGCTTCGACGCCAAGGCGGCGGTGGCGGACATCGACCGCTTCACCGGCGGCATGGACGCGCTGGTCGCGCGGAACCGCCCCGGACTGCACCTGCTGAATCAGGTGCTGGGCTGTGGCGATCCCAAGGGTTGCGACCCGGCGGGCCCCGCGCGGCTGACGCCCTCCGCCGATGGGCATGGCATCGACCTGACCGGGCCGATCCGCACCGCCTCGGGCACCGCGCAGGTGTTGCTGCTGCAATATGCCGAAGGGCTGGCGCCCTCGGTCGGCGGCTTGCCGGTCGACGGCAGCATATTGGCGCGGCTGGGCACGGTCCATGCCGCGCTGTTCGACGTCTATTCGCGTTCGCCCTATATGGCCGCGCACCAGTCGGCGGCGTTCGGGCGGCACATGATCGACGCGCTGACCGCGAAGGACGGCGCGAAGATCGACATGCTGGTCGGCCACGACACCAATGTCACCGCGCTGGCGGCGCTGCTCGGCTTCGATCTGGTCGCGCCGGGCTATGCGACCAATGATGCCGCACCGGGTGGCGCGGTGCTGATCGAGCGGTGGCACGACGCACAAGGCCGCGCCTTCGTCACCGTCCGCTACCGTACCCAGTCGCCCGACCAGATTCGCGCCCATGCCGCCGCCGTGTCGGTGACGCCGGTACAGGTCCGGGGATGCCCCGCCGACGCGCCCTGCCCGCTCGACCGCTTCGTCGGGCTGTTCCGCGACCGGCTGGCCCCGCTGGCCCGGTAGGATCGGCAGCGCAGGGCTTGCCACCGCGCTTTTGCCCGGTAGGGCGAGAGCGACCACGGTTTGGAAATGATGCGATGAGCCTGCACCTGCTTCTGGTCGAGGACGACGCCGCCTATGCACAAGGGCTCGCCGCCGACCTGACCGCGCTGGGATACCGGGTCGAGCATGTCGGCGACGGCCGCCTGGCGCTCGCCGCGATGGATCGCGAGCAATATGATGCCGTGGTCCTCGACCGGATGATGCCGCGCCTGGACGGGCTGTCGGTGGTCGAGACGCTGCGCACCCGCGGGATCACCGTGCCGGTCATCATGCTGACCGCGCTGTC
>DXIH01000032.1 GCA_019112965.1 Candidatus Sphingomonas excrementigallinarum
ACCAGCACCACCCATGGCCGACGCCCCCATTTGAGAACCAGTGCGGCCAGGATATCGCAATAGCGGTGCGCAAAACCCAGCGCCCCGTTGAGAATGACCACGTCCTGGTCACGGCTCTGCCCATGGACGGCGCGCAGATAGGCCAGCAGACCGATGCCGCGACGATCGATCAGATGGACGTCACGCCAAACCGCTTCATCGCTCCATAGCGAGGACGCCACACGCCCCTGATCCGTCGCCGTCATGCAAAGCCCCCCGGCATGCTCGTCCAGGCGCGCGACACGCGCCGTCATGGGAAAACGTCTATCCATCGGAAAGCATGCGCTCAACACGAGGAGCACGGGGATTGCCCTATCGCAGCATTACCTGTCCCCTTATGGTTCACATCCACCTGATCCGCCGCTTTGCGGGACGCAGCCAAGCGGACGAAGGAACGTGGCCATCCGCGAACGATGCTTGCAAGGAATAGCGGTATCGGAAGCCCTCCGGGATACCGTCGGATTGCGTACCGAGCGGCGACGTCACCAGCGCCAATGGTGAAGCTACCTGGCTCGCCAAGCATCCCGCCTTCGCAGCTGGCATTTGTCAGACAGTTGATATAGCCTCTCCCGAAAAAGGGGAGAAGCTCGTGAAGACATTGATCCGTACATGCGCCGCCATCAGCGCGCTGCTGGCGACCACCGCGATCCACGCCAGCGGACAGGCACCCGCCACCGCACCGCGCCGCCTGGAGATCGTGGCGAAGGGCAGCCTGCCCAAGCCGCCCGCCCCGCGCGATGCGCGGACGGCCTATCTCATGACCTTCTTCACCGATGAGGATCATTCGCTACACTTCGCGACCTCGCGCGACGGCTACAGCTTTACCGACGTCAACGGCGGGCAGCCGGTCATGGCCGGGCGGGACGTGGCCGAGCAGAAGGGCATTCGCGATCCCCATATCATGCGCGGCCCCGATGGCGGCTTCTATATGTCGATGACCGACCTGCATATCTTCGCCCAGCGCGAGGGGCTGCGCGATACCCAGTGGGAGCGGCCCGATGCCCAATATGGCTGGGGCAACAACCGCAACATGATCTTCATGAAGTCCTACGACCTGATCCACTGGACGCAGGCGCGGGTTACGCCCTCGGCTCTGTTCCCGCGCTACCGGGACGCTGGCAATATGTGGGCGCCCGAGACGATCTATGATCCTCAGCGAAAGGCGCTGATGGTCTATTTCACCACCCGCGACGGCAACGGGCCGAATTATCTGGTCTATTCCTATGCGGACAAGGACTTCACCACGCTGACCGAAGAGCCCAAGAAGCTGTTCGAATATCCCGATCCGAAAGTGAACGTGATCGATGCCGACATCACCAAGGTCGGCGACAAATACCACATGTTCTATGTCGCGCACCAGGCGCCGGGCAATATCCACCATTCGGAATCGTCGCGGATCAATAGCGGCTGGACGAAGGATCTGCGCAAGGTCGATCCCGAAACCGCTTCGTCGGAGGCGCCGACCCTGTGGCGGCGGAACGGCACCAATACGTATGTCCTGATGTACGATGTGTTCGGCATCAAACCGAACAATATGGGTTTTGCCGAGACCACCGACTTCGTGACCTATCGGAATATCGGGCGGTTCAACGAGGCCGGATCGCCAATGAAGGCGACGAACTTCACCCGGCCGAAGCACGGCGCGGTCGTCGCGATCAGCCCGGCGGAAGCCACCCGGCTGGAACGATATTTCGCCAACCGATGAACGAAAAGATGCGCCCGCCTCTTCCAGGGCGGGCGCATCCCGCAGTGCGCTTATTTCGCGGCGCTGCTCACATCGCCCTGCCCCATGGCCGAGACCAGGACGTTGCCCTTGCCGGAGAAGTTGGCGGCAGGCAGGTTGGCGACCTTGTCCCCCACCTTCACCAGGACCCGCTCGACGGCGCCCCGGGCATTGGTGCGAACCGACTGCACCGCGCCGATCGCCCGGCCCTGCACGTCGCGGACGACCATGCCGGTATCGACCGGGAAGGCGCCGCCCTGCGCCGCGCCGCTACCGGCCAACGCCAGATTGCCCGCGAGCGAACCATTGCCGCCCGCCGCCGATGCGGTGCCCGAACCCGAGCCAGCGACATTGCCACCCGCATCGGCGGCCCGTTCGGTCAGGTTCGAGGCCGCACCCCGTACCCGGTTGCCAGCCGCTCCGGCCGTATCGCGAACCCGCCCGGCGACGTTCCCGACCGTGTTCACGCCTCGGCCCGCCACGTCGCGTACCGCATCGGTGCCGACCAGCTGGGCATCCACGCCACCGCCGACCGTGCCGGAGGCCGAACCATTAGCGCCGCCCGACTGGCTGCCCGCGCGCGTCGCGCCATCCAGCATGGAGCCGCCGGAGGCTTCGCCCGAAGCCGCAACCCGACCACGGCGCAGGTCCACAGCCCGGTCGCCGCGCACCGAGCCACGGGTCCGCGCGGTGGCTTCCGTGGCAGCACGTCCGCTCTGGGTCGCGCCGTTAAACGCTCCATTCGCACCGCCGGTCAGGCCGCCGGTGACACCGCCGAGCTGACCGCCCAGGCCACCACCACCGACCAGGCCACCACCGCCAAGCAGCTGCGCCGAAGCGGGCATCGCGACAAGCACCGCAGCAAGGATCGCGGTGCCGGAAAGAAGGTTCTTCATCATCGTTCTCCTTAACTTCTGGAGAGACAACGAGAGGGCCTTCCGGTTTAATCCCGAAAAAATTCGCGATTTACTGCGCCGTGGTCCGGCAATCGGCGCAAACTATTCCGCGACCTAGGAATTTTTCTTCGCCTTTACGCCCGATTTTTTTGGCTTCGGCATCGATTTCGGCCAGCGCGGCCCGGATGCGAGCGGGGTCGAGCGACGGATAGGCCGCCGCCACCCGCCCGGCGACCAGTGGCGCGGCGAAGGAGGTACCCCGAACCCTGAAACGACGACCGCCGACCCCGGCCGCCAACATGTCCGCGCCGGGTGCGGCATAGTCGACATGACTCGCGCGCCCCGCTTCGATCAGCGGCCGCCCGCGCCCGTCGATGGCGGTCACGGCGATGACGCCAGGATAGGAGGCCGGATAGGCGGGCGGCGCGGCGGGACCGTTATTGCCGACCGCCGCTACGATGATAAGGCCGCGCTGCTGCGCCGCCGCGACCACGCGGGCCAGCAATGGGTTGGCGGGGCCGACCAGGCTGATCGTCGCGACGGGCACGCGCTGCTGGACCAGCCAGCCCAACGCCTTGGCAATGGCGGTCGCGTTGCCGCCCGCCGGATCGCTGCCATAGACGTCGGCCGACGCGATCCGCGCGCCGGGCAGCGAACCCCGGATGCCGCTGCCCCCTGCGATCAGCGAAGCGACCGCCGTGCCGTGGTCATTGGCGCGCGGCGCGCCTGTCGCGAAGCCCTTTGTCAGCGTGGCCCCCTCGGCCCCGCCATCGATTACCCCGACAATAGTCCCACGCCCTGGGCTCCCTTCGGACGCCGACACCGCGATCGGTGCTCCGCCCCCGCTCGGCAGATGGAGCTGATCGGCGCTGACCTCTCCACCCAGCCTCTCCAGAACCTTCAGCGCGGCCTTGAGCGATTGGCCCGGCGGCACGCGCAGCCGGACGAAGCCGACCCCGAGAACATCGTCACGCTCGATCACGGAGAAGCCCAGCCGCCCGACCGCCGCCAGCAGCGCATCGCTGGGGGCATCGAGCACCACCTCGCCCGCGCGCGCCGGGAAGCCCATCGGGTCCAGCGCGATCGCGTCCGGATGGTCGCGGACCAGTTGCGTGAAGGTCGCGCGGCGGACCTGCTCCAGCTGTCGCACGGTCGCGCGCGAGGCGGCATCCATCCGCTCGATCACCGGATCGGCCAGCGACGAAATCCCCCGACCTATCGAGGGCAATCCACCGGGGAGCGACGGCATTGCCGGCAACGACGGCACCAGCTGCGCCCGCCCCGCCGTCACGCCCAGCGCAAGCCCCGCCGCCGCCATCGATATCGCCAGATAGCGGGTCGTCCGCTTCATCGCCGTTCACCCATTGTCAAAATTCATGCTGACATGGATTAAACGATGAACCTCATCCGTTTCATCCCTGCAACAAGGAAAACAGGTTTGGCCGCTTTCGAAACCGAGTTGTTGGCGCTGCTTCCGCGACTGAGGCGGTTCGCGCGATCGCTCACCCATGACGGGGCGGATGCGGACGATCTATGCCAGGTCACGATCGAAAAGGCGCTGATGGCGCGCGGCTCGTGGCAGGCGGGGACACGATTGGATAGCTGGATGTACCGGATCATGCGCAACGCTTGGATCGACACCGCCCGCGCCCGGTCGCGCGCGGCGGAGACCTTCGTCGCCGAGGAGGCGGGCTTGGGCGTCGGCGGAGCTGGCAATGCCGAGGCGCGGGTTGCGCTGAATGAGGTCGACGCGGCGATGCGCACCCTGCCCGACGAACAACGCGAGGCGGTGGCGCTCGTCCTGGTCGAAGGGCTGGCCTATAAGGAAGCCGCCGAGATACTCGACATTCCGATGGGCACCCTGACCTCGCGACTGGTACGGGGCAGGCAGGCGCTGATGGCGCGGCTGGGAGAAGCGGCATGACGATCGAACCCGAACTGCTGATGGCCTATGCCGACGACGCGCTCGATCCGTTGACGGCCAAGCGCGTGGAGCGTGCCATCGCCGCCGATCCTGCCTTGGCCGAGGAGGTCGTGCGCCATCGGCGTCTTAGGGCAAGACTGGGTGCGGCCTATGCCCCGATCGCCGACGATCCGGTGCCCGACCACCTCGCCACGATGCTGAAGACCAATGTGGTGCAGATGCCCCAACGCCAGGGCCGCCCGCCACGCGTTTCGGCCGCCTGGCGATCGGCGGCCGCGATGGCGGCGTGCCTGGTCGTCGGTCTCGTGGTCGGGCGCGGCGTGCATCAGGAAGGGCCGGTCAGGGCGACCGATCAGGGCCTTTATGCCGCCGGTTCGCTCGCAAAGGCGCTCGACGATCAGCCGAGCGGAACGAAAGGCCCGGTGCGGATCGCGGTCAGCTTCCGCGCGCAGGACAATGGCTTTTGCCGCGTGTTCCAGTCGGCCGGGGCGGACGGCATCGCCTGCCGCGATCCCAGGGGATGGGCGTTGCGCCGGACCATGCCGGGCAGCGCACCCGGCGCAGGCGGCGGTTATGTCCAGGCGGGGTCGTCCGATGCCGAGTTGATGGCGGCGGCGCAGGACATGATGGCCGACATGCCGCTGGATGCGGCAGGCGAGAAAAAGGCGATCGCCAGCGACTGGCGCGCGCGCTGACGACACACCTTTTCGGAAAGCGATCGTTTCCACCGTGCCGGTGGACCGATCGCGCCACCGCCCTATCTTGGGCACATGAAAAAGATCGGTTTCCTCTCCTTCGGCCATTGGTCGCCCTCGCCCCAGTCCGCCACGCGTTCGGCGCAGGACGTGCTGCTCCAGTCGATCGACCTCGCGGTAGCTGCCGAGGAGCTGGGCGCGGACGGGGCCTATTACCGGGTCCATCACTTCGCGCAGCAACTCGCCTCCCCCTTCCCGCTGCTCGCCGCCGTCGGTGCGCGGACCAGCCGGATCGAGATCGGCACCGGCGTGATCGACATGCGCTACGAAAACCCGTTCTACATGGTCGAGGACGCGGGATCGGCGGACCTTATCAGCGGCGGGCGCCTGCAACTGGGGATCAGCCGCGGCTCGCCCGAGCAGGTGATCGATGGCTGGCGCCACTTCGGCTATGGCCCGGCGCAAGGCGAGACCGACGCCGATATGGGTCGCCGCCATGCCGAGGTTTTCCTGCACCTGTTGAAGGGGCACGGCTTCGCCAAGCCCAATCCCCGCCCGATGTTCCCCAACCCGCCGGGGCTGCTGCGGCTAGAGCCGCATTCGGCGGGACTGCGTGACCGTATCTGGTGGGGCTCCGCCTCGAATGCGACCGCGATCTGGGCGGCCAAGCAGGGCATGAACCTGCAAAGCTCGACCCTGAAGGCCGACGAAAGCGGCGAGCCCTTCCATGTCCAGCAGGCCAGACAGATTCGCGCCTATCGCGAGGCCTGGGCGGCGGCCGGGCATGACCGGGCGCCGCGCGTGTCCGTCTCACGGTCGATCTTCGCGCTGACCACCGATCAGGACCGCGCCTATTTCGGCCGTGACGACAGCCGGGATCAGGTCGGCATCATCGACAATATGCGCGCGGTCTTCGGCCGTTCCTATGCCGATGAGCCCGAGCGGCTGATCGAACAGCTTCGCGCCGATGAAGCGATCGCCGAGGCCGACACGCTGCTGCTGACCGTACCCAACCAGCTGGGCGTCGATTACAACGCGCATGTGATCGAAAACATCCTGCGCCACATCGCACCCGCACTTGGCTGGCGCTGACGAAGGGACAGGCCCCGGCTTAAGGTCGGGGCCGAAGCCCATGGTACCGATGATGTAGGAAGAAATGGCGCGCCCGGAACGATTCGAACGTCCGACCCTCAGATTCGTAGTCTGATGCTCTATCCAGCTGAGCTACGGGCGCGCTGTGGAGGTGGGCTGATAGAAGCGCTTCGGAATCTTGGCAACCCCTTTGCAAAGGTTATCCACATTTTTTCTGCGGACGGACCTTTGCCGCGCTTTGCGGCATTTGGTCCCTCACGCCGAATGCGGTTAGGAGGATCGCAATGACGCCTTATCGCCCTGCCCCGTCCGCCCGGCCTGCCCATCCATGGCGCGCCTGTGCCCTTCTTGTCGGCCTGGCCCTGGCCGGATGTGCGCGGGATCGCGACACGACGCCCTATCCGTCGCTGGCGGTGCGGCCGGTGGAGAAACAGGGCTTTGCCGAACCCGCCGCCAAGCCGGTCGTGCTTCGCCCCGATCCAGCGCTCGATGCGCAGATCGCCGACCTGACCCGCCGCTTGAGCGCCGTGGAGCAGGAATTCGCCAAGGCGCATGACCAGGCGCGTGCCAGCGCCGCCAAGGCGCGGGGAGCGGCGGTCGGCAGCGATGCCTGGCTGACCGCCCAGACCGAACTGGCCACGCTGGACGAAATCCGCGCGCGGACCTCCTCGCTCCTGACCGAGGCCGATGATCGCGCGATCCAGCGGGCCGCCGCGCTGGAACCGGATTACCCCAGCCTCGACGCCCTGCGTGAGCGTGCCGCGACGGCGGTCACGAGTCAGGCCGCACAGATCAAGGCGATCAGCGACAGCCTGCCCGCCGCCTGACCTGGTCAAAACTTGCGGATAAAGGGCAGGATGCTCGAATAATCATCAGTCCAGGCGGCGAGGCCCGGCGGTGCCACCGCCGGGACCCAGTCGCCGCCCTGTGCCTCCAGCGTCTTCAGCACCTGCGCATCGCGCGACAGCGCCAGCCAGACCGACGCGGTCGCCTGCGCCTCGCGGTCCAGATCGGTCGGCACATAGCTCATCCTTGCGATCACCCAGCCTCCATCACGCGCGGCGGCGGCGACCAGCGGCTCCAGATCGACGAAGCGGTTGGAGATATGGAGCAGCAGCAGCCCGCGCGGCGACAGGACGCGGGCATAGGTCGCGAAGGCCTCGCGGGTGAGCAGATGGGCCGGAACCGCGTCCGACGAAAAGGCATCGAGTGCCAGCAGGTCGAGGCTGGCCGGTGCTTCGGTGGCCAGGCGGAGGCGGGCGTCACCGATGCGGATGACGGGATCGGGCTGGCAACGGCGCAGATAGCTGAACTGGCCGGTATCGCGCGCGATATGGACGATGACCGGATCGATCTCGTAGAAACGCCAGCTCTGGCCCGGCCGGGCGTAGCAGGCGAGCGTCCCCGTCCCCAGCCCGACGACACCGATCCGCGCCGCCGGACCATAGAGCATCGGCGCGGCGCGCATCGCCCGGCCGACGCCGGAATAGGGCGCATAATAGGTGGTCGGCGTGCGTTCCCGCGCTTCCGATCCGCGAAGCTGGATGCCGTGGACGGTCGAGCCATGGTCCAACTCGCGATAGCCCGCCCCGTCGCGCACCGTGTAGACGCCGAAATAGCTGCGCATCCGGGCGTCGCGCTCCATCGACAGCGACAATGCACGATAACCGCCGAACAGCACCAGCGCTCCGCCCAGAAGCAGCACGAAGCCCGTGCGTGCGCCGATGCTCAGGAAACCCAGCGCCGCGATGACCAGGAACACCGTTCCCTGCCGTTCCTCGCCGAACCACGCGGCAGGCCCGACCAGGCGCAGGTCGAGCAGCAGTCCAATCGCCACCGCCAGCACGACCAGCATCGCGCGGGGATGCCGCCACCACAGGTCGCGGATCACCGGCAGGATGAATTGCTGCGGGATCAGCACCCCCGCGGCCAGGATCAGCAGCGGATATTCGTACGTCCAGTCGAACAGCACCGGCGCCAATATGCCCGCGAACACGCCGCCCAGCGCGCCGCCGACCGCCATCCACAGGTAAAATCCTGTCAGCCGATCGACCGCAGGCCGCGCGCGATACATGGCGGTGTGCAGCGCCACCGACACCATGAACAGCAGCAGCAACGCGACGATAACGTTGGAATAGGGCCGCTCCGGATAGCCGCCCATGATGACCCCGCCGAACAGCAGCAGCGTCACCGGCGCGATCCGGGTCAGCGTATCCGCCGCACCCCGGCGGGCAGCGAAAGCGATGATGAAGCTCGCCAGATACAGCCCCAACGGCAACACCCAGAGCAGCGGCATCGCCACGATATCGGTGGTGATATATGTGGAGGTCGCCAGCACGAGCCCCGACGGCACCGCCGCCAGCGCGACCCAATAGGCGATCCGCCGCCATCCCGGCGCGGCCGAGGTCGGCGCAGGGTTGGCGGTAGGATCGCTCGACGCCGGGAGCCGCGTCGCACAGGCCACGACAAGCAGGGCCAGCACGCCGTAACCGAGACTCCACAAACGGCTCTGGCCGTGAAGCGTCATTGCCGGTTCCACCACCAGCGGATAGGCGATCAGTCCCGCAAAGCTCCCCAGATTGGACGCCGCATAGAGCGCATAGGGGTTCCGCCCCGGCTGGGCGAGCGCGAACCAGCGCTGGATCAACGGCGCCTGCGCCGACACGGCGAAAAACAAAGGCCCGATCGATAGCCCCAGCAGCCAAGGCACCCAGAGCGCCGGTTCGGCATCGGGCGGCAGGTCGACCGCCATCAACCCGATCGGCAGCCACAAAGCCGCCGTCGCCAGCACCAGGATGTGCACCCCCGCCTGCACCTTGGGCCGCCACCGCCCGAGCGCATGGGCATAGGCATAGCCGCCGAGCAGCAGCGCCTGATAGACGAACATCGCCGAATTCCAGACGGCGGGCGCACCGCCCAGCCGGGGCAACGCCATGCGCGCAACCATCGGCTGGACCAGGAACAGCAGGAACGATCCGGTCAGGATCGTCGCGACGAACAGCGCGCGCGCCGCCAGGTCCGGAATACAGCGTGTCACCGGGTGCAGGATCAGGCGTTCAGCAACCGCGCGGCATGGGCGGCGTGATAGGTCAGCACGCCCGAGCAACCGGCGCGCTTGAACGCCATCAGTGTCTCTAGAACCATCGCATCACGATCCGCAGCCCCTGCCGCCACCGCCGTCTCGATCATCGCATATTCGCCGGACACCTGATAGGCGAAGGTCGGCACCCGGAACTCGTCCTTCACCCGGCGGATGATGTCGAGATAAGGCAGGCCCGGCTTCACCATCACGCTGTCCGCACCCTCCGCCAGGTCCAGCGCGACCTCGCGCAGCGCTTCCTCGGCATTGGCATGGTCCATCTGATAGGTGCGCTTGTCACCCTTCAACAGCCCGCGCGTGTTCACCGCGTCGCGGAACGGCCCGTAAAAGGCGCTGGCATATTTCGCCGCATAGGCCATGATCTGGACGTTGACGAAGCCCTCGGCCTCCAGTGCACCACGGATCATGCCGATCCGCCCGTCCATCATGTCCGACGGCGCGATCACGTCCGACCCGGCGCGCGCCTGGGTCAGCGCCTGCTCGACCAACGCATTGGCGGTGTCGTCGTTCACGACATAGCCCGCCGCATCGACCAGCCCGTCATGACCGTGCGTCGTATAGGGATCGAGCGCGACATCGGTCAGCACGCCGATGTCAGGCACCGCATCCTTGATCGCGCGGATCGCCCGGCACATCAGGTTGTCGGGGTTCATCGCCTCGCGCCCGTCATCGGTGCGCAGGTGCGAGGGCGTGTTGGGAAACAGCGCTAGGCAAGGAATGCCCAGATCGGCGGCTTCCCTCGCGCGCGCAACGATCCCGTCTAGCGACCAGCGCGACACGCCGGGCAGGCTGGCGATCGGCTCCTCCACCCCCTGCCCCTCCGTCACGAACAGCGGCCAGATCAGATCGGCCGGGGTCAGCACCGTTTCGGCGTGGAGCCTGCGGCTCCACTGCGAGGCGCGGGTACGACGAAGGCGAAGCGCGGGATAAGATGCGGTCATCAAAAGGGCTTTTGCGGGATCGTACCGCGCTTGCCAAGCGTTGCGTGCAAAGCGTTCCGGGGGCGAAAGGAATTGACGCGTGCGAGAAATTCGATCGGCAGCGATGGTGGTGAACGCCAAGTCGCGGCGCGGACAGGCTTTGTTTCAGCAGGCCTGCGCGGCGATGTCCGACCTTTCCTTTCCGGTTGACGCCCGCGCGGTCGAGGACCCGAAGGATCTGGAACCCACCGTGCGCGAATTACTGGCGGCGAAGCCCGACCTGTTGATCCTGGGCGGCGGTGACGGCACGATCAGCGGGCTGGTCGACCTGATGGTCGGGCATGACGTGATGCTGGGCGTGCTGCCGCTCGGCACGGCGAACAGCTTTGCCCGTTCGCTCGGCATTCCGCTGACCATCGAAGGCGCGGTCGACGTGATCCGCAATGGCCGCCCGCGTCGCATCGACCTGGGCATGATCGACCATGATTATTACGCCAATTGCGCCGCGATGGGGATCAGCCCCAAGATCGCCGAAACGGTCCCGCACGGCCTGAAGCGGGTGGGCGGACGTCTCGGCTATCTCGCCTGGGCCGCCTATCAGTTCCTGCGCTTTCGCCCTTTCACCCTGATCGTCGAGCAGAATGGCACGCGCGAGCGATTGCGCGTGGTCGAGGTGCGCATCTCCAACGGCCCCTATCATGGCGGCACCGAATTGGTGGACGCCGCCGCCGTCGATTCGGGAGAGATCGTCGTGCAAGCGGTGTGCGGCCATGTGAAGCGCCGCCTGATCGTCAACTGGGCGGCGAGCATCCTGCGCAGCGACTATCGCAAGGAAA
>DXIH01000033.1 GCA_019112965.1 Candidatus Sphingomonas excrementigallinarum
TCAAAGCTTCACGGCAATCACATGAGGGGACCTGCCCCCGAGGAATCACTCATTCTAATTCAGATTCTGCCAATGGCAGGTTTTGGCATATTCGGACTTTCAACCGTCAGCTGCTGAACGACTTGGTCTGGTCGCCTGCCGCCGACAGGTTCCCAATAGTACGGCCCAAGATACGCATTCAGTGCCTCCCGCGTACCGGCAAAATGGCTGGCACCGGTAATGTGCTGTCAACATGCACCCCAATTCGCCCTTGCCCCGCTGCAGGGCAGAGCACCTCGGACAAATTCGTTGCTAAATATGCCTTTTACGTCATATTTAAGTGGACTGGTGTTTTGATGCGTATGGGAATAAAATGAAGGTCGTCGGTAGGGTATTCGAGCCACAAACGGACAGTCCGGAAGTCGCTGACCATCATATCGGTCATCGTCTGCGGGAGCTTCGTCAGCTTGCCGGCTTGACCCAGGCTCAGGTCGCTGAGCGTCTACAGATTGGCCAATCGTCAGTAACGCGAATGGAAGGGCGCAGGGATCTGCGCATCTCGACGCTACGAGACTATCTCGGCGCTATGGGGGCTAGTCTTCGGATCAATGCCCATTTCCACAATGCCGCTGACATGATCAACAGTCTTCGAGAGGCTGATTACCGCTTCGAGCAGATTGATGAGAATCAGCTTTTGCTTCCGATTGTCGGCGAGGATCGGCTTCCGCCGCACCGTGACGTCGTCTTTAGTATCAAGCCGAAATACAGTCACAAAATCACGACCGGTGAGAAGACAATTGAACTGCGGCGGCGATTTCCAATGTCGGTCCCCGTTGGGACGACGGCGCTGATCTACGAGACCAGCCCGACACGCGCTCTCGCTGGGATCGCAGAGATTGGCGAAGTACATCGTCGCGATCCTCAGGAAATTTGGAAGAACTTCGGTGAACAGGCCTGCATCACGCGCAAAGAATTTGACGCCTATTTTGCTGGTGTCGATCGCGCATATGCAATCGAACTGAAGCACGGACGTCGCCTGCCTAGAGCGCTTGAACTCAGCGAACTTCGTGAGCGATTTAGCTTCGAACCGCCACAATCGTTTCTTTACGCGACTCCTAAGCTGCGAGAAGCCCTCCTGTATGAGTTCTCCCAGGTACCTTATTGACACGAACGTCTTCATCGGCCTGGAAGACCACGCCGAGGTATCACCTAACTTCGCCGCCCTGCAGCAGATGGCGGCGCGGCATGGCGTTGAGATATTTGTGCATGAAGCCGCGATCGACGACATCAAGCGGGATAAGGACGATGCTCGCCGACGCGTCGCGCTGAGCAAAATTAAAAAATTCCCGGTCATCAAGAAGATGGCTGGCATCAACAAGGCAATGCTAGAAGCGAAATTTGGCACGATCGGCCGCCCCAATGATCTCGTGGATGCCACTCTGCTTCATGCTCTCGAGATCGGAGTAGCCGACTTTCTCGTCACCGAGGATCAGGGGCTGCACGCACGTGCGGAAAGAATCTCTCCGACGTTCGGTGCACGGGTGCTCTACGTCGCAGACGCGGTCGCCTTCCTGCGCACGACGTACGAAGCAGTCGCTGTGGTCTTCCCGGCCATCGTCGAGATGGAGGCGAACACCATCTCGCAGAACGATCCGATCTTCGCCAGCCTGCGCGGGGATTATCCCGGCTTCGACATATGGTGGCGCGAGAAGTGTGTCAGACCGATGAGGAAGTGCTGGGTCGTGATGGACGACGACAGCGTGGCAGGCCTCGTTGTTCGCAAGGACGAAAAGCCGGGCGATACCGACGCGACCCTTTCTGGAAACAAAATCCTCAAGATCTGCACCTTCAAGGTTCGCGCTGAGAACAGGGGTGTGAAGTTGGGTGAGTTGTTACTGAAGCAGGTACTCTGGTACGCTCAATCGAACAAGCACGACGTCGTATATCTGACAACCTTTCCTGAGCAGGCGACACTCATTTCTCTGCTTGAGTATTACGGCTTTCGTCATACACATGACAATGTGAGCGGAGAGATGGTTTTCGAAAAGCAGCTCGAGCGCAGCCATCTGCGCCCCACGAAGGACATGTCACTATTTGATCTGGCGCGCGAGAACTATCCCCGGTTCGCGACCGGTATTGGCGTCTGTGCCTACGCAATCCCGATTCAAGGGGAATTTCATGAGATCCTCTTCCCCGAACTGGCCCAGAGGTCGCAGCTAAGCCTGTTCGGCGACACTGGCTTCCTCAGGCCGGGAAATACGATTCGAAAGGTCTACTTGTGCAGAGCACCAGCCCGCATCTCGCAGCCCGGCGCTCTGCTGTTCTTCTACAAAGGCAAGTCCGGGACTCAACCATCTCAGGCCATCACCACGGTTGGGGTGTTCGAAGAGATGAAGCTGGCCCGGTCTTATGAAGATTTGCGTCGCCTCGCCGGCGGTCGCTCGGTCTATAGCGACATGCAGCTCCGGCAGCTCGCCGCTACGGAGGCGCGGCCCGTGAAGGTAATCAACTTCCTGCTCGCGGCTCATCTCGAACCACCCGTCCCATTGGCCAATTTGCTTGCCAGCAATGTCTTTGCGGGAAGTCCGCCGCAGTCAATCAAGACCTTGGTCACCGCGCAACAGATGTCGGTGCTCAACCAAGGCTCGCTGGGCTTCACCGTTTGAGCAGGCGCATTGCCCTTCTCGGCCTCTCGGGGGTCGGCAAGTCGACGCTCATCGGACGTCTGCGTCAAAGCGTTCAAATCCTCCACCTTCAAGCTAGCGCCCTGATCAAGGCTGAGCAGGCCTATCGGGCTCAGCATGCAGATAGCTCCGAAGCGCTGCGTCTCGGTGCCGTCATGAACAATCAAGACCTGTTGATTGCCGCCTACAAACGCGAAGCCCAGGTCACTACGTTGCCTATCATCTTCGATGGGCACAACGTGATCGACGGGCGCGATGGACTAGTCGAGATACCAACATCTGTCTTCAGGGCGCTCGATCTTAACGTGATCTGCTATCTCTCTGCCAATCCCGAACTGATCGCCGAGCGTCGTCAGATGGATGTTGGTCGGGCCCGTCCGGCACGCGATGCGGTGACGCTGGCCGAGCATCAACGGATCGCTTACAGTGCGGCCGAGCGGATCGCCGGAGAGATCGGCTGCGATTTCGTGGCGATAGCAGACGACAAGATTGATCATCTCATCGAGCTCGTCGGCTAATCAAACGCGACGCGGATGCGAGAGCTGTGGCGGATCAGCCGAGGGCCTGAGTCCAAAGCCTCGGCATTCCGAGCATTCCCGGGCGCATGAACGAAAGAACGGTTACCGTGCGCTCCGCCCAAAAGCGGACAGGCCGCTTACCACCAGTTTTTCAGCATTCCTACCGACATCATGAGGTCGGTGGTCAAACTACCTTATAGGACAATGTGTCGTTCATTTTTGATAACTGGGATGGATAGGTCGAACCCCGCCCCCTGCGACATTTGCCAGGACGGGGTGAGTGAACGCGATCAACCGGTCCTGCAGTTCTATCGCCAGGTAATCCGGGTGCCAGCCAAAGACCGCAGACTTACCGCCCTGCCCGCGTTCGATCCTCGATAGCTGCGACGCGGATATGCCACTGTAGCGCGCCAGGTCCGACAGGCTCCATCCCAATGCGATGCGCCCCGCCCTCAATGCTCGACAGAGAGTGTCGCGCTGCAGATCCTGCAGCGTGTCAGGTATCCGCCGAGGTGGTGAGCGCGTCACACCGGGCTCGGCAACATCAGACCAGTCGATCCCGAAAATGTAGATGATTGCCTCCAGCGTCTCGGAGCGTGGCCAGGCTCGGTCATGCTCAATCCGCGACAGCGTTACCCGGCTAATGCCGACGCGGTGTGCGAAGAGCTTGGGCGGCAGAGGCCCATCTGTGCCGGTGCCGGCCAGCCGGTGCGCCCGGATGATCTGGCCAAGGTTGTCCTTGAGCCTGGCATAGCCAGGCGGGAGGCGCATCCGGGCGGGCTTTCGATGGGCCATCGAAATACGATCTAACGATTGTGTTTCGTTGATGCACGCCTGATTTTTGTCTTCCTATCACCGCCCCATGGCCATTGCGCGGATCTCGTGGGTGAAAAATGCAAAAAGCGAGAAGGCTTTGGCCGAACTCGTGCAGCTGCTCGCCCGGCAGCTGGCGGCGGAACACCGCCACACCACGTCCTCCGCACGGCCCCCAACAGAAAAGGCTTCATCCTCATGAACATTTCCGGCCAACGTCGCGTCGCACTGTACGGCAGACATTCGACCGCCCTACAAACGGCCACGTCGTCCGACGATCAGGTTGCGGCGTGTGCGCCCCTCGTCAATCTCCTTGGTGGCAGGGTCGTAGCAACCTGGCTCGATCCAGAGATTTCAGGCTATCGGCGCGACCGCCCCGGACTGAGAGGGTTGCTTGCGGCCGTCGAGGCGGGCGAGGTCGACCTCATTGTATGCGAGTCACTGGACCGGCTGGCGCGTGACGCGGAGGACGTGGCCTGGCTGGGCAAGAAACTGCCCTATCACCGCGTGCAGCTGCATACGATCAGCGAAGGCCGGGTCGATGAGATCAAGTTCGCCGTCGCGGGCCTGATGGGCGCGATCTTCCTCAAACACCTTGTCGACAAGACCCTGCGCGGCATGGAGGCGGCGGTCCTGGCAGGGCGTTTCCCTGGTGGACGCGCTTATGGCTACAAGCGCGTCATCCAGCTCGATGAGAAAGGCGAACTCGTCCGTGGGCTGCTCGCGATCGACGAGGCAAAGGCAGACATGGTTCGCCAAATTTATCGATGGTTCGCTGGCGGCCTGTCGTCCGTCGATATCGCCACCCGCCTGAATGCTGAGGGTATTCCAGCACCTCGTGGCGGGGAGTGGAATGCCTCGACCATCCGGGGCGACCACAAAAAGCTGGTCGGCATCCTTAACAACCCCCTCTACACGGGACGGCTTGTCTGGAAACGTCGACACTGGCGCCGCGATCCGGACTCGGAAAAGCGCGAACGGCGCTATCAGCTTCGAGACCCCAGCGAGTGGATCGAGGTGGCAGTCCCGGACCTCCGCATCGTCGATGACAGTGACTTCGAGGCGGTGCAGGCGGAAATGAACGCCCGCAAGCGCACCACCACGTCGCTGCCGCTGGCCCAGGGTAATCGCAAGAAGCATCTGCTATCCGGCCTGATCCGATGCGGTTGCTGCGGGTCCAACTACACGATCAGCGGCAAGGACTATTATCGCTGCGCCGGTCAGAAGGAACGTGGCACCTGTGACAACAGGCTATCGGTCCGCAAGGGGCCTCTGGAAGAGGCAAGCCTGACGGCTATCCAACACCGTCTGCTCACCGAAGACCATGTACGCCTGTTCATTGCGGAATATGAGCGCGAAGCCACGCGACTTGCGCGGATCGACAGCCATGAGGCTGACACGGCCAGGATCCGTCTGCAGCAACTCGAGCGCGAACTCGGCAATCTATATGAAAATCTGCTTGCGGGTATCGCGACCCCTGCCCTCCGGCACATGATCGACGAACGGGAGACGGAGAAGGCCCGCCTGATTTTGCGAAATGCTACCGTCGACAGAGGGGTGGCTTCGCAACCCCCGCTTCCAACGCCATTCGTTCTGCAGGCTCAGTTTCGGGCGCGGATCGCCGCCTTGCGCAGCACGCTGGAAGATCCTGCGGTCCGCGGGCAGGCCGCATCAATCATGTCGCGGCTTATCGAGAGCGTGACGATCTATCCGGATGAACCGGAGGGTCCTGCGGCAGAGGTGGTGGCCAGCGTAGCGTCGCTGGTGGCGTACGCCCTAAACGCCGACGCCGCCCGTGAGGGCGGCGTGTCGAGTTCTATGGCGATGGTTGCGGGGGCAGGATTTGAACCTGCGGCCTTCAGGTTATGAGCCTGACGAGCTACCGGGCTGCTCCACCCCGCGAGAAGGGGGAAATTG